>CAZKPI010000653.1:0-3219 GCA_964554555.1 uncultured bacterium | reverse complement strand
CGGGAAGACCGGCAGAATGACCCCCTGCAGAAGAAGCTGGCCTACCTGCGCCATGACAGCGGCGAGTTCGGCGACAACTACGGGGCCTGGTACCACTTCTTCGGCATCGGCCTGTATGGCATGCTGCGCGCCCCGGTGGCGGCGCGAGCCGTGGCCGAGATCGAGTCCCTCGGTTCCCTGTTCCTCGAGGCGCCCGACCGGCAGGAGACCTACATGAACCGCATCGGCGCCATCTTCGGCCGCAAGCTGAACCGCATGCTGGTCAACGGCGACTGGCGCAAGCCCTTGACCCCCGCCGACCGCACCGACTACCTCCTGCCGAATCCTGCCCTGGCCGCCCCTCCGACCGGCCAGCCCGGCCTGGCCCGCCAGACCCGCCAGACGCCAGCCAATCCGGTTCCGGCGCCGACCTCGAAGCCTGCCGATGGTCAAAAGCCTGAAGACGGGGTGCCCCCCCGCCTCAGGTGATGATCTCCCAGATCGACGACCCGACCAGCAGGAGGTCGATGACGGTGAGAACCGCGACGCAGAACCACGAGAACCGGCTCAGCCATGGCGGGTTGGCATACGCTCCCAGGAGTTGCTTGTCGTCGCCAAGCTTGACGAGATAGTACAGGAACGGGGGCAGGATCAGCCCCTGGGCGACCTGGGAAACCCGCATGATGATGAGGTAGAGGAACTCGATCCGGGGCACGAGGACAGCGGCGGCGCCAACCACCATGAGGACGAAGAAGATCCCGTAGAAGACCCGGGCCTCCTCGTAGGTCTTGTTCATGCCTCGCTCCCATCCCATCCCCTCGCAGATGGCAAAAGCCGTGGAGAGGGGAAGGACGGCCGCCCCGAACACGGAGGCATTGAACAGCCCCAGGGCAAACAGATACCCGGCATACGACCCGGCCAGGGGGGCCAGGGCCCGCCCGATATCGTCGATGGAAGAGACCGAAGGGGCATGGGGGTTGAAGTGGAGGGTGACCGCGCAGGCGACGATGATGAAGTAGGAGATGACGTCGGTGGTGAGACAGCCGAGAATGACATCCCATTTCGCGGTACGCCAGTTCTTCACGGTGACCCCCTTCTCGATGAGGGTCGACTGCAGGTAGAACTGCATCCAGGGGGTGATGGTGGTGCCGATGACCCCGATCATGGTGAAGAAATAACCGGCATCGAAGCGGGCCACCGGCACGAACAGGGCCTTGACGGCCGGGCCCCAGTCCGGTCTGGACAGCCAGGCCGAGATCGGGTAGGCGACATAGAAGATAATGGAAAGCAGGAACACCTTCTCAACCTTCTTGTAATCGTACTCCGCCACGATCTTGTACAATCCGTAGGTGATCAGGGGGATCAGCAGGTATTTCAGCCACCACAGGCCGTTGCCGTATCCCATCGCGTTCCCGCAGATGTCGATGGCGCTGGCGATCCCTGAGAATTCGCTCAGGACGGTTCCGAAGTTGGCCACGAACACCATCAGCAGGACCCAGAAGGTGACCCGGACCCCGAACCGCTCCCGCAGGAGGTCGGCCAGCCCCTGGCCGGTCACCGCCCCCAGGCGGGCGCTCATCTCCATGGTCACCACCAGCAGGATGGTGATGGGAATCAGCGTCCACAGAAGGTCATACCCGTACAAGGCCCCGGCGAGGGAATAGGTCGCGATACCGCCCGAATCATTGTCGACGGTGGCGGTGATCAGCCCCGGCCCCAGAACGGACAGGAAGAACAACAATCGCAGACGCCACCGCCGCATCAGGGATCGCATGGCCATGGCCGGTCCCTCAGCTGGAAAGGGCCCGCCGCTTCCACATGCGGGGCATGTTCTCGAGCAGCAGTTCCATGACATCGTCCACGGTGACGACGCCGACGATGACGTTGCCCTCGGCCAGAACCGGCAGGGCGAGAAGGTTGTACTTCGAGATGAGGCTGGCCACCTCTTCCTGGGGAGTCGCCGGGGAGACGAAGATGAGGTCGGTATTCATGATCTGCGCCACCGAGGCCTGGGGATCGGCCACCAGGAGGTTGCGGATCGAAACCACGCCCTTCAGGCGGTCCTGGTGATCGACCACATACAGGTAATAGATGATCTCAAGATCAACGGCCACCAGGCGCAGATGCTTGAAAGCGTCGGCCACCGTGAACTCCTCGAAGATCGTGGCATACCCGGTGCTCATCAGCCCGCCGGCGGTGTTCTCGTCGTGCTTGAGCAATTCGCGAACGTCGCTGGCCTCGCTGGGTTCCATGTGCGACAGGATCTCGGCCGCCTTGCGGTCGTCGAGGTCCTGCAGGATGTCGACCGCCTCGTCGGGTTCCATCTCTTCGAGGATGTCGGAGGCCTCGTCAGACGGCAGGCTGGCGATGATCTGCGCCTGGGTCTCGGCATCGGCCTCGGCCAGGGTCTCGGCGGCCGTCTCGTCGTCGAGGGTCTGGATCAGCGACACCCCCTCGTGGACGCTGAGGTCTTCGAGGATGTCGGCCAGGTCGGCCGGATGCATGTCCTTCACCTTGTTGGAGGGAACCGCGAGTTTGAGGGGGGAGAGCCCGGTGGGGAAACTCTGGATCAGGTCCCAGCCGATGACCTCGTGGGCCACCGGCCAGCGGAGCCGCTCGAAAATGGGACAGATCCAGCGATCGAAACCCAGGCGGCGCAGAAGACCCTGGGTTCCGACGTCGACGGCAATCAAATACCAGTCGCCGCGCACTTCGGCGATCTCGAGGTCGTTGACCCGCACAACGCGGATGTCGGAGGTGTCGATGATCTGTTTGTCCCAGATACTGCGGGCGAGGAACTGTTCGGGACAGTCGCGCAGACGCGGCATTTCCCGCAGAGGGGCGGCCAGCACATATCCGGCGGCCCCGAAGGTCTGGAACCTTTCACGAGGGACCACGTGCTTTTCCGACCGGTCGGCGGCCTGGATCACCGCCTGGTTGATCTTGGGGAACTTGCCGCCGACCAGAAAGGTGAAATCGACCACGCGCCCGACGGCGGCGCCGGAGGGATCGGTCACCGCAGTGCCGATGAGGTCCGCCAGGAAAAATGTCTTCTCCGGTCGATACATGGCCCCACCCCTGCCGGAAATGCAGAAACAAACCTCGGGAATCATACCCTCCGTGCCCGGAAAAATCCACCGAAATTGCCCGCTTGCCGGCAAAAAGTGAAGTGAGGAACCAGCCCAGAGGCCCCAGAGCCTAGGGGGCCAGAGGCCAGAAACCACGAGCATGGGGACAGGG
>CAZKPI010000652.1:238-3222 GCA_964554555.1 uncultured bacterium | reverse complement strand
CTGCTCAGGGGTCCAGTTCCCCCTCCTGCTGGGTCTCAGCGGCCGGGGCCGGCGGGAGGTGGGTGCCCAGGCCGGCCGCGTCTACGCCTGGAACACGGCCGGGGCGATCACCGGGTCGCTGGCCGGGGGGTTCGGCCTCCTGCCCGCCCTGACGGCGGTGGGCTGTTGGCGGCTGGCCAGCGGGGCGATGGTCGTCCTGGCGATGGGGGCGGCGGGGCTGGGGTTGCGGCGGGAAGGATCCCACCGCACGTTGGTGCTGAGCCTTCCCCTGGCCGTCCTGGCCGTGGCCCTGCTCGGGGCACCGGGTCCGACCGCCGCCTGGCGGCACACCGCCATCGGCGCCGGGCGCGGCCCGCTGGTGGGGCTGAACTGGAACCAGATCCGCGAATGGCTGTCCTACAACCGCCGCGACATCCTCTGGGAGGCCGAGGGGGTGGAGAGCAGTGTGGCGTTGGCCACCTCGAACGGGCTCGCCTTCAAGATCAACGGCAAGTGCGACGGCAACTCCCTGGGGGATGCCTCCACGCAGGTCATGCTCGGACTGCTGGGCGCCGCCCTGCACCCGGCCCCACAGCGGGCCTTCGTGATCGGGCTGGGCACCGGTTGCACAGCCGGCTGGCTGGCCGACGTGCCGGGCATGGAGCGGGTCGATGTCGCCGAACTCGAGGAGCGGGTGCGGGAGGTCGCCAGCCGGTGCGCCCCCATCAATCGCCGGGTCCTCCAGCACCCGCGCGTGCGGCTGATCATCGGCGATGCCCGCGAAGTCCTGCCCACCTCGCCCGAAGCCTACGATCTGATCGTTTCCGAACCGTCGAATCCCTTCCGGGCCGGCATCGGCAGTCTGTACACGCGGGAGTTCTACCAGGCGGCGGCGGGGAAGCTTCGCCCCGGAGGCCGGTTCGCCCAGTGGGTGCAGGCCTACGAGATCGACCTGGCCACCATGCGGACCATCTATGCCACGCTGGCCTCCGTCTTTCCCCAGGTCGAGACCTGGATGGCCAACACCGGCGACCTGATCCTCATCGGTTCGGCCGAACCCCCGGCCATCGACCTGCCCGCCCTGCAGGCCAGGCTGGCCGCCGAACCGTTCCGCACCGCGCTGTGGCAGGCCTGGCGGGCGGTCGATGTCCACGGCTTTTTGGCCCACTTCCTGGCCGCCCCCGCGTTCGCCGCGGCCATCGCGGCGAAGGAGGCGGCGGCCGGCGGCCTGCCCTGCACCGATGACCGGCTCTCCATCGAATATGGCCTGTTCCGCACCCACGGGGCCGCCGACCTGCTGTCGGTCTGGGACCTGCGCGCGGCGGCCGAGGGAATGGAGGCTCACCGGCCGGCCCTGCGCGGCGGCGAAGTCGACTGGGCCGAGGTGACCGACCATCAGCTGGCGTTCCTGACTGCGCTCGACCAGACGACGGCCCGCACCTTCCCCGAGGACTCCCCGGAAGGCCATCGGCTGGCGGCCCACGCGGCGTTCCGGGAGGGTGAGTTCGCCGCCTTCCTGCGCCATTGGGGAAAGCAGGAACGCAAGCCCGCCAACCCCGTCGAGTTCGCCATGCTGGGCGAGGCGTTCGCCTATTTCGGCAGTGAGGAGGCCCTGGGCATGGTGGAGCCCATCCGGGACCGGATGCCCGGCGAGGCGGCCCTGATCGAAGCCCGCTACTGGAAGAGCGTCGGCAGTCACCCGCGGGCCCTCGACTGCCTCGAGCGCGCGTTCACCCATTTCCGGCAGAACCCCTTCCCCATCGAACCCCTGCTCCGGCGCGGGGTCCAGCTGGCGATGGTGCTGGCCCTGCAGGACCCGGCGCGGGCCTCCCGCGTCATGGACCTTCTGCAGGAGCCCTTCCTGCTCTACGCCCTCGACGGAATGCGCCGGCTGGTGCGGGCCGAAATCGCCATGGGGGCCGACCCGCCCCAGGCGGCCGCGGCCTTCCACGACCTCGAGCCGCACGTCCCCTGGCTCGAGAAGTTCCTGACCGGGCGCGAGGCCATCTACCGGAAGGCCCAGGACCCTCTGCGGGAACAGGCCGCCGCCGACCTTGACGAATTCTTCCGCCACCAGCCCAACGGGCGCCGGCGCGGCATCCTGGATGACTGATGGCGCATTGCCGGCCCGGGCGGGGAATGGCATAATGGGGACGTGAGCCGGCGACCGCCGGCGGGAGGAGGATCGGGATGAAGATCCGGGCGTCCACCATCGAGGAACTGCTGGGCGAGATCACCCGCATGCGGGAACATATCGAGCAGTTGGCCAGGGCCGGCCAGGTGCTCCGCGACCAGGAGGACATCCACCGCGAGATGGTCCATACCGCCAACAGCATCATCCTGTGCTGGGACGCGAAGGGCCGCATCACCTTCATCAACCGCTTCGCGCAGGAGTTCTTCGGGTTTTCCGAGAAGGAGATCCTGGGCCGGACTGTCCTGGGCACCATCGTCCCCCGCGAGGACGCCCGCGGCATGGACATGGGCCGCCTGCTCGAGGATATTTGTACAAACCCTCAGAACTATATCAACAACGAGAACGAGAACGTGCGCCGCAACGGCGAGCGAGTCTGGATCAGCTGGACCAACAAGCCGATCTACGACCGGGAGGGCCGGTTCCTCGAGATCCTCAGCGTCGGCAACGACATCACCCGGCGCAAGAAGGCCGAGGAGGAACTGGAACGGCTGGCCAGCACCGATACCCTGACGGGCGTGCTGAACCGGCGGGCGGGCCTGGGGGCTCTCGAGCGGCTCCTGCGGCAGGCCCGTGACCGGAAGGAGTTTTTGACCATCGGCTACGTTGACGTCAACAACCTCAAACCGGTCAACGACCAGCTCGGCCACCACGAGGGGGACGACCTCATCCGCATCGTCTGCGACACGCTGAAGGCGACCCTGCGCGGCACCGACATCATCTGCCGCATGGGCGGGGACGAGTTCATGGTGCTTCTGCCCGACTGCGCCATCGGCCAGGCTGCCATGGTTAAAGAAGATTGTAACGGGCTAAT
>CAZKPI010000652.1:0-228 GCA_964554555.1 uncultured bacterium | reverse complement strand
GGAGCAGTGGTGCCGGTTCACGCGGCGGCTCGAACAGCTCAACAAGCGCGGCATCAAGAAATACCCGATCAGCGTCAGCCAGGGGTTTGCCGAATACGACCCGGCGAACGACCCTCCCGCGGTCAACGAGTTCATCTCGATCGCCGATTCGGCGATGTACCAGCGGAAGAAGGAGATGAAGGCGAAGATGAAGCCGGTGGTGATCGAACCCCTGACCCATCCCGCCGC
>CAZKPI010000651.1:1203-3234 GCA_964554555.1 uncultured bacterium | reverse complement strand
CAACGAAACGGTCGACCGCGCCCTGAAGGAGGTGGCCGACCTGTTCGGCGGCCGCACCCGCCGGGCCGCCCTGGTGACCAGCGACCGCGAGTTCCAGATCAAGTTCGTCGAAAAGCCGGTGATGAGCCGCGAGAACCTGGAACTCGTCATGCAAAACGAGTTCAAGGCCAGCCTGGCCTCCCCCGACGACCTCGAGACCACCGGGTTCGTCTACACCGTGGCCGGCGAGATCCGCACCGACGCCGGCACCACCATCCAGGTGCTGACCGCCACCTTCCCCCTCGCCCACCTGCGCCAGAAGGTGGCCCAGTTCGCCGCCGCCGGCCTCCAGCTGGTCGGCGTCTTCCCCTTCGCCACCGCCGCCCGCGAGTGCCTCGTCGCCAACCACCTCGACGAGATCCGCGAGGAGGAATCCCCCTTCCTGGTCGCCCTGATCAACTTCGGCGCCACCCACAACCAGGTCTCGGTCTGCGACAAGCAGGTCCTGCGCCTGGCCCGCACCTTCCCCTTCGCCGGCGAGGAACTCAGCCAGACCCTGGTCAAGCCCTACATGGTCGACGGCCAGGAGGTCGCCCTCGACCGCAACATGGCCGAGGCCTACAAGGCCACCGTCGGCATCCTGAGCCCCGAGGAGGTGGCCGGCTACGGGCCCCAGGCCCTCGAGGTGCAGGTGTCCGATTTGATCCGGCGCGGCCTCGACCGCATGACCCAGAAACTCCGCCTCTCGCTCGATTACTTCAAGGGCCAGATGAAAGCCCAGGTCGCGCGGGCCTACATCTTCGGCGGCGGCGCCAATCTGCGCGGCCTCCTCGACAACCTCGGCAACCTCCTGGTGGTCAGCGAGATCAAGGAACTGTCGGCCTTCGAAAAAATCCCCTACACCCCCGAAGGACCGCTGGCCTACGATCCCCCCGCCGAGTTCCGCTCCCTCGTCGCCCTCGCCATGGGCGCCGCCCTCTGCTCGTTCCAGCGCGGAACCGACGCCCTCGACCTGCTGATCCCCCTCCACGGCGAAAACGCCAAGCGAATGCGGGTCCTGGCCGAGACGGTCGTGATCCCCTCCTTCCTGGCCATCACCGCCCTCCTCGTCCCCCTGTTCTATTGGTGGCTGGTCTACCAGCCCACCGTCGCCCAGATGGCCGCCCTCACCGCCGACCACGCCGCCATGGCCAGGGAATACGCCGAGGTCTCCGCCTACAAGGCCGAGTATGACAAGCTGGTCAAGCACCAGCAGGATCTCAAGATCCGCAGTATCTTCATCCAGAACATCACCAAACGGAAGCTGTTCTGGTCCCAGATCCTGTTCGACCTGCACACCCTCGTCCCCGAGGATGTCTGGCTGACCGAACTGACCTCCAGCGCCTTCGCCGGCGACAGCGCCGAAGCCCCGCCCCGCGGGGGCGACAGTCTTCTGCTCAAGGGTTCCAGCCGCACCTACGCCTCCCTGTCAACCTTCCTCAAGAACCTGGAGGCCAGCCCCCTGATCTCCGGCATGAGCTGGCGCGAGAGCAAACGCGAGGACAGCGGCGAGATCCTGTTCACCGTCACCTGCGGGCTCGTGCCCGGAGCGAAGAAACCATGATCCAGAAGCTCCTCGCCGTCCTCGTCCTGGTCCTGGGCCTGGTGGGCTACGACTACTTCAAGGTCCAGCCCGCCCGGAACGCCGAGATCGCCCGGCAGACCCAGACCAACCACACCCTCGGCCTCGACCTGGAAACCGCCCGGCAGTCCCGCGACAAGGTGATCGCCCTCAAAAAGGAGATCTCCCAGACCACCGAGGTGATCCAACAGCTCCTCACCCGCCTGCCCCGCCGCAGTGAGGCCGGAACCCTGCTCGAGCAGATCACCACCAACCCCGGCCGGGGCATGCGCTTCGAATCCGTGATCCCCAAGGGGATCAACCGCAAGACCGTCAACGTCGCCCTCACCCATCCGCCGGTCAAGGGAACCGTCACCTACGAAGAGCTGGAACTCGGCGTCGAACTGCTCACCACCTTCCGGCACCTCGGCAAGTACCTCGAACGCCTGGAA
>CAZKPI010000651.1:0-1193 GCA_964554555.1 uncultured bacterium | reverse complement strand
GCGCCTCGTCGAGGTCGTCGGCCTCAAGATCTCCAGCACCGGAACCGGCAAGCCGCTGGCCGTCAGGATGTCGGTCAAGACCTACATCTACGGGGGTTGACCATGGAACGCACCCGTCCCGCTCCCCATCGCCCCGCCGCCGGCTTGGCCCTGCTCATTCCCCTCCTGGTGGCCATCCTGGGAGGAACCGCCGCCGCCCAGCCCCTGCCGGCCGAAGCCGCCGGCCCCGCTTCCGGCACCCAGCCCGATGACGGCCTCGTCCTCGAAGAAGGCCCGGGCGGCCGCAAGTTCGTCTTCTCCATCATCGACGAGCCCGACCCCACCAGCCCCAACCCCTGGGACCGCGCCCGCGACATCTTCCGCTCCTCCGTCCGCGCCCCAACGGCCCCGATCGCTTCCGTTTCCCAACCGGTCGAGGAAAAGGCCAGCGCCGAGGCCGTCATCGACCAGCCGGCCGTCCGACTGCCGGTCCTGCAGGGGGTGCTCATCTCTTCCGACCGTGACACCATCGCCATCCTCGACGACCAGTTCACCCGCCAGGGCGACTTCTGTGCCGGGTTCGAGGTGAAGAAGATCAGCAAGCATGCCGTCGTTCTGAAACGCGAGGGGAAGGAGTACGTCCTGTATGTCAAAGAGTGAACCGCGCCAACTCTCCCACGCCCGCTCCGTCTGCGGTCTGGCCTTGACCCTGCTCCTGGCCGGCGCCGTCGGAGCCTGGGCCGCCGCCCCGGCGGGCGGCAGCCCGCTCGCCCGGCGCATCTTCGACCGTCTGTCGCTGATCTACCTGATGGACGGTGAAATGGAGAAATCCATCGCCCTCCAGAAAGAGGCGATGGACCGGTCGGACGCCGCCCAGGCCCACCTCGTCGCCCACCGGGGCCGCGAGCTGGTGAGCCTGCTCGAGGCCAAGGGGGAACTGACCGAGGCCAGCCACTGGAAGACGGAAATCGAAGGGTTCGGCCTCAGCCGCGACCTGTCGACCGCCCCCCCCGTGCTGTCCCGCCTGCCCGCGGGCCCCGCCGTGGCGGTGGCCGTCAAGCGGGAACCGGGCCCGGTCTCGCGCCAGCCCCTGCCCCCCGCCGACGCCACCCCCTCCTCCCCGCCTGGCGACCTGCGCTCTAACCCGGAGAGCCAGCCGCTCAATGGCGCCGGTGTAGAAAGCGCCGCCGAAACGGTGGATGAGCAGCGCCTGA
>CAZKPI010000650.1:0-3246 GCA_964554555.1 uncultured bacterium | reverse complement strand
GCCGAGGCCGCGCGGGCCAGGCCGGCCTCCCCCGCGGACATCGTGATCAGCGCTCCTCCGGCCGGCACCCGGCTTCCCCCCCTCCCGACCTGGCCCGGCTCTCCGGGCCGCGCCCCCCTGGCCCTGGGGGTGGATGACGCCCGGCGCGTGGTACAGAGCCACGCCTCCCATGTCCAGAAGCGCGGCGAGAGCGACCTGGAATACTGGACGGTGCGGCAGATGCAGGCCAACAATCCCAACCTGAAGGCTGAGGCCGAGCCCGGCCGCCGCTGACCCCGCCGGGGACCCTGGCCATCCGGGCGCCCGACCGGCCCGAGGTCCCAACAGCCGCCTGGCCGCCCCGGGGCGGCGGCGTGAATATCCCATGGCCGGCCTTCCCGGGCGGCCGGCCCGATCCTGGCCCCCCCTTTCCCTCCCTTTCACCGGCCGGCCCGACCCCGGCCGGTTTTGACTTTCCCGGAGGCAGGCTCTATCATTGGGTGCCCAATCCATCATCATCCGGAGAGACACCCTATGGCCGACCGTTACGATTTCAAGAAAGTCCAGGAGAAATGGCATCCCCGCTGGGCCGAGCGCGGCCTCTACCAGACGCGGGAAGACCGTTCCAGGCCGAAGTTCTACTGCCTCGATTTCTTCCCCTACCCGTCGGGAAGCGGTCTGTCGGTCGGCCACCTGCGCAACTATGTCCCCACCGACGTCATCGCGCGCATGAAACGCATGCAGGGCTTCAACGTCCTGCACCCCATGGGCTGGGATGCCTTCGGTCTGCCTGCCGAGAATTTCGCCATCAAGGAAGGGGTGCATCCCAGCGAGACCACGGCCCGCAACGCCGCCAACTACCGGCGGCAGTTGACCCTGGTCGAGTGTTCCTACGACTGGGAGCGCGAGATCAACTCGACCGACCCCGACTACTACCGCTGGACGCAGTGGTTCTTCCTGCTTCTGTACCGGCGCGGGCTGGCCTACCAGGCGGCCGGGGCGCAGTGGTGGTGTCCAAGCTGCCGCACGATCCTGGCCAACGAGCAGGTCGAGCAGGGCATCTGCTGGCGGTGCGAGAGCCCCGTCGAGAAGAAGGACCTGAAGCAGTGGTATTTCCGCATCACGTCGTATGCCGACCGCCTGCTGGAGGACCTCAAGACGGTCGACTGGCCCGACAAGATCAAAAAGATGCAGGAGAACTGGATCGGGCGCCGCACCGGCACGGAGGTGACCTTCAAGGGGCTCGACCCCAGGGGGAGCGCCGAATACGAAATTCCCATTTTCACCACCCGCGTCGACACCATCTTCGGCGTCACCTTCCTGACGCTGGCCCCCGAACACCCGCTGGTGGAAAAGCTGACCCACCCCTCGCGCCAGGCCGAGGTGCAGGCATACATCGCCGCCGCCAGGCGCAAGAGCGAGATCGACCGGCTGTCGACCGACAAGGAGAAGACCGGCGTCAGCCTCGGCTCCTTCGCGGTCAACCCCTTCAACGGTGAGAAGGTTCCCATCTATGTGGGCGACTACGTGCTGGTCTCCTACGGCACCGGCGCGGTGATGGCCGTTCCCGCCCATGACGAGCGCGACTTCGCCTTCGCGAAGAAGTACGGCATTCCGGTCAGGGAAGTCATCACGCCGGCCGGCACGAAGCAGGGGCCGCTGGCGGCCGCCCACACCGAATACGGCGTGCTGGTCGACTCCGGGGAGTTCTCGGGGCTGACCTCCGAGCAGGCCATCGCGAAGATGACGGCCTGGGCCGAGGAAAAGAAGGTGGGCCAGGGCCGCGTCAACTACAAGTTCCGCGACTGGCTGATCTCGCGCCAGCGGTACTGGGGCGCCCCCATCCCCATCATCCACTGTCCCGACTGCGGCACGGTGCCGGTGCCCGACCACGAACTGCCGGTCAAACTGCCTCCGATCAAGGAGTTCAAGCCGGCCGAGGACGGCCGTTCGCCGCTGGCCCGCGTCGAGGAGTGGGTGAAGACCGCCTGCCCCGTCTGCGGCAAACCGGCGCGGCGCGAGACCGACACGATGGACGGGTTCGCCTGCTCGTCGTGGTATTTCCTGCGGTTCGTCGACCCGAAACTGGCCACCGCCCCCTTCGACCACGCCCGCGCCGCCTACTGGCTGCCGGTCGACCTCTACGTGGGCGGCGCCGAGCACGCCGTCATGCACCTGCTTTACGCGCGCTTCTGGACCAAGGTCATGCAGGACGAGGGGCTGATCCCGTTCGGCGAGCCGTTCGCCCGCCTGCGCAACCAGGGCATGATGCTGGCGGCCGACGGTTCGAAGATGAGCAAGTCGAAGGGCAACGTGATCACGCCCGACGAGATGGTCGAGAAATTCGGCGCCGACACCCTGCGGGCCTTCATCCTGTTCCTGGGCGCCTTCGAGCTCGAGGTGGCCTGGTCGGATGAGGGCATCCGGGGCATGCACCGGTTCGTCAACCGCGTCTTCGACCTGGTGCAGGAGTATCCCGGCGACCAGTTCACCTCGATGGGCAGTGAGGCGGTCGAGCTGAACCGCCTGATGCACAAGACGATCAAGGCGGTCACCCAGGACATCGACTCGTTCAGTTTCAACACCGCCATCGCCCGCCTGATGGAGTATTCCAACGCCCTCGCCGACCTGGCCAAGCACCAGAACCTGGTCAAGTCGGCCCTGTGGCGCGAGGCCATCAAGACCTTCCTCAAACTGCTGGCCCCGATCACCCCCTTCCTCGCCGAAGAGCTGTGGGAAAGGATCGGCGAGAAGGGCTCGGTCCACGAACAGGCCTGGCCGACCTGGGACGAGCGCGCCTTTGTCGAGACCGAGATCCTCCTGCCCGTGCAGGTCAACGGCAAACTGCGCGACCAGGTCAAGGTGCCCGTCAACCTCAAGGACGACGAGATCAGGGAACTGGTGCTGAAGAGCGAGAAAGTGCGCAAGTGGGTGGAGGGCAAGCAGGTGCTGAAGTTCATCCACGTGCCGAAGCGCATGGTCAGCTTCGTCGTCAAAGACTGAAGAAGGGTGCCCCCCCACCTTGCTTCGGCCGAGCCTGGCCTGCGGTTCGGCGAGAGACAGGACGGACCGGTGGCGCTGATTGCCGCCGCCGCCGGGCGGGCCGCCGTCCTGGCCGTGGTGCTGGCGGCGGCGGCCGGCCTGGCGGGGGAGGTCTCCTGTTCACTGCCGGCGGGCGGCGGCCTGAACGTCCTGCACATCGACCTGGCGGCGCCGCGGTTCGTGCCGCTGGCGCTGACGATGCTGGGCTGGGATCTTCTGCTGGCC
>CAZKPI010000649.1:0-3253 GCA_964554555.1 uncultured bacterium | reverse complement strand
CGAACAGCTCGGCCGTCAGCATGGCGACGGGGTGCAGGCAGAAATCGGAGGAACAGTAGGCGACCCGGATCCGGTCATGGCGGTAGGCATGGGCGGGAGCCAGGGCGGGAAGCCCGGAGAGGATCCTGGTTTTCACGAACCGGCGGGCGGCGGCCAACTGCTCTTCGGGGTCGTCGGTGAGACTGAGCATGGCCAGAGCGGAAGTCGACTGCCGCATCAGCCCGGGATCCACGCCGGGGACGGGAATGTAGACGGGCCAGGCGCACTGCTTTTCCCGCAGGTAGACCCAGTGGTGGAGGACATCGGGCTGGTTGGGCTCGATGTGCAGGCTCTTGGAGAGATACGCGAGAGCGCTGTGATGCTGTTGGCGGTCCTCGAGGACCCGGCCGAGGCTGTTCAGAGCCATCAGCAGGATCTGGCGCTGGTCGGGGTTCTCGGGGGTGACGTGATCGTCGATCCAGTGCCACTCCGCGATGGCCTCGTCGATCTGGCCGAGCTTCTCGCAGGTCAACCCGAGGTTGAATCTCGGCTGGGCGAAAGCAGGAGCCAGGCGGATGGCCTCGCGGTAGGCGTCCCGGGCCCCTGTCAGGTCCCCTTCCCCGAACAGGAGGACGCCGAGATTGAACCAGGCGAAGGGCAACTGCGGCGACTGACTGCGGGAGAGCCAGGTCCGGTAGAGGACGGCGGCGAGGATCCCTTCCCCTGCCGCACCCCACCGGGTGGCCAGTTCGAGCACCTGGTCGAAGGCCAGCCGCCCCCGCCACGCGTTCTCGATGGCGCGGGTGAACTCGGTCTCCCGGGACATGGCCGCCGCCCCTCCCTGGATGTCGGACCCCCCGGGAATCCTGGGAGGCGGGGGGGATCGCCGCCCGCGATCCGCCCCCGGGGGAAAATCAGCCGTTGGCCCCCCCATCGGTGTGGCACTTCTGATACTCGGGACAGCGGCCTTCGCCCGTTTCACATTCCAGGGTGCCTTCGGATTTGCCTTTGCAGACAAACTTCATCTTGGTCTGCCGGCGGGAATGGCGGTTCAATTCGACCTTCTCCTCGCGGAGCTTGACAATTTCCTCGTCGGTGAGTTTCTTGGCGGGCATCATCGTGGATGGTCTCCTGTCGGAATGGTCTGCGCCAAGGGCGCGGATGAGGCAGAAGGATACCTGCCCGCCGTCCGGAATGCAAGAGCCCGGATCGCCGGGCGGCGCAGACGGGGCTGGCGGCCGCCGGACGCCCGGCCGGAAGGAGGCGGCGGGGTGAACCGGCCCTTCCTGCCTGGCGGAACCCGGTTTCCGACTGCGAAAGACGTGCCGGAACTCTGGGACATCCCGGAAGAAGTTGACACAGGGGCCCATGGATGGTAGCGTGAACGCGAACCCATCCGGGAATCACCACAAGATCGGCGCATGAGGGGGACCTTTTTCTGTTTTTCGTCACTCCGCCCCGTGCCGGCCGCCAGCGGCAGGCCGGCCGGCTTCCCGGATAACCGGTTCGGCCCTGCCGGTCCCGTGGCCCCGCCCGGAAGAGGCCGTGCGGCATGGGACGCCCCTCCCAAGACCAAACCACCGACAGAGGAATTGCCATGGAAATGATCACCCTGACTTTGAAAGACGGACAGAAACTGCAGATAGAAAAGGGAAAATCCCTGCTCGATGTCGTCAAGACCCTGCCCGCCGACCCGGCAACGCCGTACCTGTGTGCCCGCGTCGACAACGACGTGCGCAGTCTCGATTTCATTCCCGGCATGGACTGCCAGGTCGAGTTCCTGACCTTCAAGACTCCCGAGGGCCGGGAATGCTACCGCCGCTCCTGCACCTTCGTGCTCGCCCGCGCCGTCCTCGAGCTGTACCGCAACGCGCGGCTGGCCATCGACCATTCGATCGGCGACGGATTCTACTACGACCTGTATACCGACGTTCCGGTGTCCGAGACCATTCTCGGCTACATCACGGAGAAGATGCGCCACATCATCGCCAAGGACGAGCCGTTCGAGAAGCGCATGCTGACCCGCGCCGAGGCGGTCGCCCTGTTCAAGAAGGAAGGGTATCCCGAAAAGGCGCGCCTTCTGCAGAACCTGAACACCGACCAGGTCGGGGTGGTGAACTCCTGGAAATACTACGACGTCGACCTGGGGCCCATGGTTCCCTCGACCGGGTATCTGAAGGTGTTCGAGCTGAAGCAGTATTCGAGCGGGTTCGTGCTCCTGTTCCCCAAGCAGAGCGACCCGACGGTGGTCTCCGACATCCGCAACCAGCCGAAGATCTTCTCGGTCTACCGGGAGAGCAAGGCCTGGGGGAAGATCCTCGAGGTCAACAACGTCGGGCGCCTCAACCAGCTGATCCAGAACGGCGACATCAGCGATTTCATCAAGACGGCCGAAGCCTTCCACGAGAAGAAGATCGCCGCCATCGCCGACGAGATCACGCGGCGCAAGGACTGCCGGATCGTGCTGATTGCCGGGCCCTCGAGCTCGGGCAAGACCACCTTCAGCAAGCGTCTGTGCATCCAGTTGCGGGTCAACGGCCGGCGCCCGATCGCCCTGTCGCTCGACAACTACTTCCTCAACCGCGAGCAGACCCCGCGCGACGAGGAGGGCCATTACGACTTCGAGGACATCCATGCCCTCGACCTGAAGCTGTTCAACCAGCACCTGTCGGAACTCCTGCAGGGCCGCGAGGTGGGCATCCCGCGGTTCGATTTCGCCACCGGGTCGCGCCGCAAGGAGACCGACCGTCTGCGCATCAACGAGGACCAGATCCTGATCATCGAGGGCATCCACGGGCTGAACGACGAGCTGACCGAGTCGGTGCCGGCTTCGGCCAAGTTCAAGATCTACATCTCGGCGCTCACCCAGCTGGTGATCGACGATTACAACCGCATCCCGACCACCGACACGCGGCTGATCCGGCGCAGTGTGCGCGACAAGAAGTTCCGCAGTTACTCGGCGCAGGAGACGATCGACCGCTGGCCCTCGGTGCGGCGGGGTGAGGAGCGCAACATCTTCCCGTTCCAGGAATGCGCCGACGCGGTGTTCAACTCGGCCGTGCCGTACGAGTGGGCGGTACTGAAGACCTTCGTCGAGCCGCTCCTGCTCGACATCCAGCCCGACAAGCGGGCCTACAGCGAGGCCCGGCGCATCCTGCGCCTGCTGTCGCTGTTCAAGCCGCTCGACCCGCGCGAGGTGCCCCCCACCTCGATCCTGCGCGAGTTCATCGGCGGGAGTTCGTTCCACTACTGAAACCAGGCCACGGCATCCCCC
>CAZKPI010000648.1:2717-3265 GCA_964554555.1 uncultured bacterium | reverse complement strand
AGGGCCGACAGGCGCTGGGGGGTCAGGGGCTTGGCCAGGTGGTCGTCCATGCCCGCTTCCAGGCACCGCTCCCGGTCACCCTCGAGGGCGTGAGCCGTCAAAGCGATGATCGGAATGCGGGAATCGGGAGTGACCGAGTTCGCCGCCCGAATCCGCCGGGTGGCCTCGAACCCGTCCAGCCGCGGCATCTGGCAGTCCATCAGGATCAGGTCATACGGCCGGGTCTGCCAGGCGGCGATCACCTCCTCGCCGTCAAAGACGGCGTCGGCCGTGAAGCCGAGCATTTCGAGCAGTTTCAGGGTGATCGACTGGTTGAGATGGTTGTCCTCGGCCAGCAGGATGCGCAGGGGTTTCCAACCCACCGACTGGCTTCCCGCCCTGATGAGGGGCGGGGCCGATCCCCTGTCCGCCGGGGGGGAACCGGACCCGCTGGCGGCGGGGGGCAGGGTTCCCGCCGCCAGGCCTGCCGCCCCGGCCGCAGGAGGTGCGGAGGCGGGGCCGCGGTACGGCCCCGGCGGGGGTGGGGTGGGGGAGTCCTGGCTGGTGTC
>CAZKPI010000648.1:1827-2703 GCA_964554555.1 uncultured bacterium | reverse complement strand
GAACGGGGCGTTCAGGGAACGCCAGGCCGGGAGCGGTGACCGGGAGGTCCTGCAGGGCCTGGGCAATGTCCACCGCCCGCACCGGTTCGAGGAGGAAGCCGCCGATCCCGCTCCGGGCCAGGGCATCCCGGTTGGAGCGGACGTAGCGCTGGGTGACGACCAGGTGGAAGGGCGCCGGGACCCCGGGCGGCAGGGCAGGCCCGGAACCGGGGGCGAGCCAGCCGGCCAGTTCGCCCTCCTCGAGGAGGACGAGGTCGAACGGGGCGCCTTTGCTCGCGGCCGCGGCCAGGGCACTGCGCACCTTCCCGCCGGCGCTGATGGCCTGGACCTGGGCCCCGCCTTCGGCCAGCAGGGCTTCCCACCGTTCCCGGCGGGGCGGATCGGCCGCCACCACCAGGGCCCGTTTCCCGGCCGCCCAGGCCGCCCGGGGCGCGGGTTCCGCCCCTTCCTGGCGGGCGAGGCGGGCGGTGAACCAGAAGGTCGAGCCCTTCCCCACCAGGCTGGAGACGCCGATGTCACCTCCCATCAGCTCCGCCAGCCGCTTGGAAATGGACAATCCGAGGCCGCTTCCCCCGAATTTCCGCCCCGCGGCGGAATCGCCCTGGCTGAACGGCTGGAACAGCCGGGGCAGGCTCTCGTGCGGAATGCCGATCCCCGTGTCGCGGACCCGGAAGCGGACCAGGTTGGGGTCGGCGGCGGGATCGGCCAGTTCGACGGTCAGGGAGACTTCGCCGACGGGGGTGAACTTGATGGCGTTGCCCAGCAGGTTGGTCAGGATCTGGCGCAGGCGTCCCGGGTCGCCTCGCCGCGCCAGCGGGACTTCGGGGTGAATCCGGGCGGTCAGCTCGAGGTCCTTTTCGCGGGCCAGGAAGGAGG
>CAZKPI010000648.1:1299-1817 GCA_964554555.1 uncultured bacterium | reverse complement strand
ATCCTCGACCAGGGTGCGCAGGTCGAACTCGAGCGACTCCAGATCGAGGCGGCCGGCCTCGATCTTCGACAGGTCGAGGATGTCGTTGAGGATGCCCAGCAGGTTCTCACTGCTGACCAGGAGCGTCCTGGCGTGCTGGCGCTGTTCGGGGGTGAGCGGGGAGGCCAGAAGGATGTGGGCCATGCCGATGATGCCGTTGATCGGAGTGCGGATCTCGTGGCTCCTGCTGGCCAGGAACCCGCTCTTGGCACGGTTGGCCTCCTCGGCGCGGGCGGCGAAGGACCGGGACTGGCTGACCGCCTCGTCGAGCCGCTGGTTGGCGACGATCAGGTCCTGGTTGACGGCGGCCAGCTGGTCCATGGTCTGCTCCAGCCGCATCTCCTGCTGTTTGCGGCCGCTGATGTCGAGGATGCTGGCCAGGATGGCCGGGGCGCCGCCGAACTCGATGGTTCCCAGCTGGACTTCGGCGTCGAAAGGTTCGGGCCGGCCGGGTGAGGACGACCGCCATTCGAAGCGGG
>CAZKPI010000648.1:0-1289 GCA_964554555.1 uncultured bacterium | reverse complement strand
CCTTCCAGGGCGAGGCGGAACAGGGCCGGAAAATCCGGACGGCCCGGCCCTGGCGCGGTCAGCCCTGCCATGGTCTGGCCCATCGCTTCGCGCCGCGTGAGGCCAAACAGGCTCAGCATGCGGTCGTTGACGGCCAGAAACCGGCCGGCGGCGTCCTGCACGAGGATGGCCACGGGCTGGTGGTTGAAGATCTGCCGAATGAGGTTCTCGGAGCGGGCGAGGGCATCGCGGGCTTCGTCGTTGGCCTGCTGAAGGATGAAGAACCCGATGACGAGCAGAACGAAAACCAGCGTCCAGGAGATCGGCGACAGCCGGCTCTGAAAGATCGTCTGCTCCCAGCCTGAGGCATCGAAAACGATGCCGAACACGGCCATGATCGCCCCGGTGTCGGGGTCCTGGATCCCGGTCAGGCCGGTCATCGTCGGCCCCCAGTGTTCCGACAGGGGGCCCACGAGGCGGGTTTCCCCGCCGGCGAAGACGGCATCGACCGCCGCGGCGAGGTGGGCCGTCGCCGGATCAGGGCCCGGGCCCGGGTCGGGGGATCGGGTCACCAGGTCCAGGGAGGTTTTGGCGGATGGTCCTTCCCGGGTGAACAGGATGACGCGGAGGACGCCGGGAACCGCGTTGCCCACCTGCAGAAGACGGCGCCGCACCCGCTGGATGACCCGCTGGGAGTCCTCGGACCCCGGGGTGGTCAGGCCGGCCAGGTTGGCCGGCAGAAGGGAGGAGGCGGACAGCCGGGTGAGATTGACGAGTTCGAGGCGCTGGTGGTGGTCGGCTTCCCGGCCGACCGCCATGGTCCGCAGGAAACCGATCGTCAGCGTGCCCAGGATGAGGACGAACGACAGGCGCCCGTAGCGGCGGTTCCAGACAATGGTGCGCTGGTCGATGAACCGCTGGCGCCGGATCCGGGAGAAGTGCCGCCACATCATCAGGGCGATGGCGCCGGCGAGGATGGCCCAGAGCAGGTGGACCGGCCATCCCAGCAGGCGCCCGACGGTCTCGTCGTTGAAGCGGTCGAAAGGGGACAGGGGGACGGGCCGGCCGAGGGCCAACGGCAGGGCCAGGGCGGGCGTGAGGAAGGCGATGGCGGCCAGGATGGGATCGCCGGGGAACAGGGACAGGCGTTTCCTCCAGATGGCCAACGCGGCCGCCGCCGCGGCAGGGATCCCCAGCCCCGCCCCCAGCAGACGGGCCAGGGCGGGGAGGTCAGCCGGCCGGGCCAGGCCGATGAGCCCGGCTCCCGCCAGCACCCAGCTTCCCCACCAGAGGGCCGGGCCCGGCCCGCC
>CAZKPI010000647.1:2553-3270 GCA_964554555.1 uncultured bacterium | reverse complement strand
AACGCCAACGAATCCGCCATGAACGCCGGCCCGATCCAGGAGATGGAACGCATCGCCAGAACCGGCCAGGTCCCCCCCGAGATCCCGGCCCCGGAGCGCAAGAGCTTCCTGGCGGCCGTGAAGGAGTTCCTCGACGGGATTCTCTTCAAGTTGACCTCCGAAATGTCCCGGGAAAGCCCGGAGTTTAAGGAGGCCCAACGGCGGCTCGGGGCCGACAAGGCCAAGACCACCGAGGAGATGCACCGGGAAGCCAAGCTCGAGCAGAAGCAGAAGACCGCCGAAGCCGAGGACGCCATCCTTCGTGCCCACATCCGGGCCGACAACAGCTGGGTCATCCAGTCCATCCTGCGGTGGACGAAGCCCGGCGTGTTCCAAGACTGGGTGCTCAAGAAGATACGGCGGATCCTGGCCCCGATTCACCAGGCCGACCGAATCCAACGGGCCCTGTTCATGATCGCCGAGCGGATCTACTGGAACGGCCAGGAGATGGTCGCTTCCCCGGGCCAGCGGGTGCGAAACCCCGCCACCGGTCGGTTCGAGTATCGGGAGGATCACATCCCCGGCGCCGTGGCGCTGGCCGCCTTCCAGGCTCTCCCCCAGGAATGGAAGGACGTTCTGACCGAACGGGCCAAGGCGAACGAGGAATACCGGCAGAACTTCGTCGGGAAGTGGGTCCCGAAGCGCCAGACCCAGGTGCTGACCGCCCTGGCGGCCCGG
>CAZKPI010000647.1:710-2534 GCA_964554555.1 uncultured bacterium | reverse complement strand
AGGACCTGATCGACAGGGCCCAGGCCACCCTCGACGCTGCCGACCTCAATCCCGACGAGGCCCGCCGGCTGGGCGAGCATCTCGGGTTCCTCCGGGATCACCTCGGGAAGGCCCAGAAGTTCTTCATGTCGGCCCTGCAAGCGATCCCCGACGCTGACCGCGGCGTCAACGCCCTCGAGCGCGAGCTGGCCGGCCTGGAATCCAATCAGGGCATCTACGGCTACGTCCACCACCAGGGATTCCAGGATCCAGGGGCCATGTCGGCCGGCTCCGGATTCGACGCCAAAGGGAATCTGATTCACCCCTGGTTCGAGGAGGTTCCCGGAACCAGGAAACAGCGGGGTCAGGGGCTGGGCTACGTTGAGAACCTCATGGCCGCCGACATCTCCCGTCAGCGGAAGGAAATCAAAGCTGACGTCCGCAACTCCTGGATGGCATCGATGGAGGACGACTACGGTCTGCCGGTGGAGGCGTTCGAGCCTGACAAGGACGAGAACGGGAACCTGGTGCCGGCCCCCGAGTTGCCCAAGGGCTACGCCAGGAAGGCATGGGTCATGGGGAACTTCGGCCGGTTCGCCAACCGCAAAATCTACCTGCCCGAGAAGGTCTACGACCTCTACCGCATGGCGGTCGAGAAATCCACCATCGACCCCGAACTGCGGGACATCTCGGAGTCTCTCAACACCGTCAACAACGCCATCTCCCTGGTGAACGAAGCCATGCTCTTCCACCCGGCCAAGTTCATGCGAGACCTGTTCTCGGTCCCATTCCACGTCCTGGAATTCGCTCGCGACTGGTCGTTCAGGAACGCATGGGACCGCCCCAGGGAAGTCATCGCTCTGCCCGGCATCATGCTGGACGCGGCCCGCGGGGCGTTCGATCCGAAGGTGTGGCAGCGGCTCTCCCCCGAGTCCTACGGGGAATACTCCGAGGCCGTCAACCTCCAGGTCGAGGACGATTCCCATTGGATCACCCGCGGGCTCGACCGCCTTGGCGGCCAGGGCATGCCCATCGGCTCGACCATGGCGGCCCTGTTGCGCCAGGTGAACCTTGCCGGCGCCGGCGATCTTCCGGTGAAGCGGTTCTTCACCCTGGTGGGCGAGAAGCTGGCCGACCGCCGAAAGCTTTCCGGCCTCGAGCGGGAGCGGTTCATCCGCGACCTGTGGAACACCTACGCGTTCGACACGGCCGACCTTCCCCCAGTGATGGCCATCGCCCGCGGCCACGGCCCCGACAAGGCCAGCAAGATCCTCGGAACTGTCACCCGCGGCGTGTTCCCGTTCATGGGATACGCAACCCGTCTGGCACAGCAGATGGTAATCTTCCCGTTCACCCGAGGGCTGGTCCCCTTCGCCAAGAAGGTGGCCGGGAAGGCGAACCTCGGGGTCGGCGATGCTTCGACCTGGTCGGCCAGTCTCTCTGAAATGACCAGACCGATCATGTGGACGGCGGCGGCCATGCTGATCCGCGCCGGCGCAGGCGGTCTGCTGCCGCCAGAAGACGAAGCAGCCGCGGCGAAGTTCAAGAACAAGGCCGGCATCGAGGGCGGGCTTCGCACCTCTACCCGGCAACTGATCAAGCAGGACAACCAGGGCGAATACTACGCATCTCTGAAGGGCCTCGGCCAGTTCGCCATCGCCGATTCCATGCTACAGGTCTGGCGCGGGAACCAGAAGATGGGAGACTTCACCAGAGAACTGGCATCGGTCCACCCCGTTGCCCAGTTCGCCCTGTCAATACTTGGCTGGGAAGACCCATACTCCGCCAACCAGCCGACCTCGGCCCAGCTCGGGGAATTGGTCGCAATCATGATGGCGCCCCAGT
>CAZKPI010000647.1:247-700 GCA_964554555.1 uncultured bacterium | reverse complement strand
GGCCCGGACCAGTCGAAGTTAATCAAGATCGCCCTGGGCGACAACAGCATTCCAGACACCTCGAAAGACACGTTCCTGTCGGCCTTCTTCCGGCAGCTCGGGGCCCCAGCCGGAGAGGCGAAGTATTCCCGCGGGAAGATCGTGGTTTCCCCGCCGATCTACGAGTGGTTGAAACTCGGAGGCGTGAACGTGAAGTTCATCCCCTGGGACATGATCCAGGAGGAAACGGAACGGGATGCCGGCGGGCTGAAGCACCTGACCGACCTGTCGGACGCCCTGGCAACCCCGGAGCCATGGAAGAACCTCAAGGACAAGAAGGGAAAACCGATCCCGCCAATGACGGAGCAGGAATTCCTCTTCAAGAAGGGGCTGGCTGGTCGCGGGTCCACCGTGGCCCAGGCCAAGGCGAAGGTCGCAGAAGAACTGGACGAGAAGGCCAGGCGGATTCGCGAG
>CAZKPI010000647.1:0-232 GCA_964554555.1 uncultured bacterium | reverse complement strand
CGTGCTTCGGAAACATGGCCGGCATGTAGAATTGCCCGAGGCCGGCTCCGCGAAAAAGAAAAAAGGCGGATCTGACCTTTCGGCCCAAGACCGTGAAATGCTCAGGAAGGCCCTGCTGGGGCTGAAGCCAAACTGACCGCCTGAGAAGTGCCACCTCCTGCCCTCCAAAGTGAAAGCCAGAAAATTTCACCAAGGAGGGCAGTTTCATGTTTGCCAAGCTCACTCGGATCAT
>CAZKPI010000646.1:0-3271 GCA_964554555.1 uncultured bacterium | reverse complement strand
GAGCCCGGCCGGGAAGGCGTGTGAAGGAGTCGTAGGGATGTCCCTGCGGGAAACGTTCGTGCAAAACACCGGCCTGGGTTGGGTTCTCCGGTCCCAGGATCTTTTTGACCAGGAGTCGCCGCCGGTGGAAGTGAGCCGGGGCAGAGACATTCTCGATGGCTTGTACGATTTCTGGAAATATACCATTTCCGAGGGAATCACTGACCAGGGAAGCAAGAGCCTGTCATGTTTCTTCCTCCGATGGGGCGGGGAGACCGCCGTTGAATCGGTCGACAGCCGTATTCATGTCACCGGCAATCCTGAACTGGCCAAATTGAAGCGATGGCTGGGCCCTCTCTCCGAACCCGGGGGCAAGCGGCAGATCGAGCTCCTGCGGACACTGGCCTGCCTCCATTTCCGCCTCATCGCGGCCAGCTCCCGGTGGACAGCGGGATGCGTGGCCGCCAGTGCCGAAACCATGGAAATCCTCCAGCGGATAGCTCCCCTTGAGAGCCCTTCCCACCTCTCCCGGATCACCAGATAAGGGTCGTGGCACGCCTCAACTGATAGATGCCTGTGAATGGCAGGAATGGGACCAAAGCAAGGCTATCATCGGTTACAGGACAGCCACTACCCGGGCGGGGTTGAGCCGACGCAGATGTCGCCCTCGGGGGCGATCTCCCGGGCGAACTCAGCCAGGTCCGCTGACCACTTGTCCTTGTTCGCTTTCCATTTGGCTTTTCGTGGTGACATGTTCAGTGCATGTCGCCATCACTGCCCAGTAACCCCGACACGTCCCAGATGGTTCCCTCCCACCCGGTGATGACACCGTTGTCCCCGCAGGCTGGACAGCGCCACTCGATCTGTCCGTTGTCTCCGCGCATGGCCCCGTTGAGCAGGCCGACACAGGGCTTCCTGTTTGGCCTCCGGCGACACGGAACATTGGTCTGGATGATCTCATCAGGCGAATACTCGTCACTGATCGCCTTGACGATCTCGCCGAGGAAGGCGACGAGACGACGGGCCGGTCCGGGCAGATCAGCGGGCACACTGCCCTTCTCGGTGAGGAAGTGGGGAAGGTGGGTGATCGTGCTCATGTGCTGTCTAGCCTCCAACATCTGTGCCTTCGAATCTCGGTAGGTGAGGTAGTGGTCAGGGGGGAGGATGGGGAAAGTGTCATCAGGCATTACGCATGACATCCAGTAGGGGCCAGCCAGCTTCATGAAGGTTTCGAACCGCTCCTGGACGGTGGAGCCCTCCACGTAGTCCAGCTTCTGCCTGACCATGTCTTCCAATTTCGATCTGTAGAGCCTGTTGCATGATGGCACCTGACGTTCACCCTGATACCCGACCGGGGCAGTTTTTCCTCACGGAAATCTCCGATGGGCTCGGATCAGTGAATTGTCCGGCCTCCTTTCTTCCCATTTGCCCCATGATTCCACAGTTTCCGGAGGTTATGGACAGCACATATCAGCTTCCACTCGCTGTCACACGCTTCCTTTCCCCTCCGACTGAACCTGTCCACCCTCTGAAGCCCCGCCTTGATCTGGCCAAACACGGGTTCAATGATCTGCCCTCTCAGCTTGTAGAGGGCCTTTCCGCGCTTGGTCCGGGTCTTCCGTCTCATGCGATCCGTCGCGGAAGCACTCTTGGGAATCCGGCCACGGGGTGCCGGGATGTTGGTTGTTCTCTCCCGATCGTCGTTCTGGGTTGCCACAATCCCTTCGATGCCCTTCGGCAAAGGAGCGGAGAAGGCATCCTCCGATGCGTATCCGGCGTCAGCCAGCGCGGCCTTGGGAAGCTGTGTCTCTCCGGCCTTCTCCAGGTTCTCCACGGCCTTGTTGATCATCGGGTGCAGTTGCCGCTTGTCATTCTGGTCCTGGGTAACATCGGCCGCAACGATGATCTGGCGATCGTTGGCAACGGCTTGGGCATTGTAGCCCTGCATGAACCCCTTCCCGTTCTTCATGATCCGACTTTCGGGGTCCGTTACGTTCGCCTTGGGCTCCTTGGCTGCAGGCTCCTCTTTGGGCTTTCGGCCGCGAACCTTCTTGCCGGCGGCCTCCTTCTCTGCCCGCCGCCGGAGCAGCTCCTCGCGCTTCGCTTCCTCAGCTGCCTTTCGGGCCTGCAATTGCCGAAGGCACTCCTCAATTCGACGCTGGCGATCTTGGGTGGTCTGAAGATCCTTGGGAAGCTCGTCCCCCCGGTTCTTTCCAAACAAGCCATCTTCCTCGGCATCTCTCGCCTTCGCTTCCGCCAGGATCTTCCCGACTTCC
This sequence comes from uncultured bacterium, assembly GCA_964554555.1. Classification (GTDB taxonomy): domain Bacteria; phylum Muiribacteriota; class Ozemobacteria; order Ozemobacterales; family Ozemobacteraceae; genus Ozemobacter. The sequence goes on along the minus strand of CAZKPI010000646.1, from coordinate 1,016 downwards.
TCTCGGAGACCCGCCTCGGTCCGGTTGGCCGCCAGAGAGGTGTTCCCCGGCATCTTGGTTCCATCAACGGCAATGACCCCCGCTTTGGTCAGGCCCGCCACCCGGCACAGTTCGAGAACCGCCTTGAAGAGGAGCGCGAACTCCTTCTCGTGCCTCTGCCGGAACCTGGCGATGGAGCAGTGATCGGGCTTCAGGTTCCCGCAGATGACCCGGAAGGCGATGTCCCGCTCGCACAGTTGTTCAATCCGGCGACTGGATCGAACCCCCATGGAGTAGGCATACACCAGGAGGGCGGCCATCATGCTGGGGTCGTAGAAGGCTGCCCCAACGCCATCAAGGCGGGCATGGGCATGAAAGGCAGAAAGGTCCATGTGCTCAATGCTTTCGATGACAAACCACACATAATCCTTCTCAGGAAGCCAATCCCGAAGGGAAGGGGGAAGAAGCAAGCCTTGTTGGCGATTGGGCGAAACGTAGTGCGGGGCCATGTTACAACCTCAGTGTGGAGTGCTTAATGATAGCATGTTTTCAACTGTTGTACAAGCCATTTTCGGCGGAATTATGCAACAGGCTCTGTATTCTTTTGGCCAGCACTTGGGATCACCGAAGCAGAAAACCTCACCCTCGATGGGAACAAGGCGGACCAGGAAGATCTCGCCCTTTCCGAACTCCTCGATGGAGCGGAAGACCTCGACCACTTTCTCGGAGATCAGCTCCTTGAACCTGATGGTGGTCTTGCTGGTCAGGACCTCCTGGTAAAGCCCCAGCCGGGAGCCTCGCATGGCATCGATGAAGCACCGGTGGAGTTCTTCGACCCCGGCGCTCTTCACGAACTCCTCGAACAGGTCCAATGCTGTCTGTCCGCTGGGGGTGCAGGGGAAATCGCAGAAGATCCAGGACTCGACAAACACCCCATCCTCGAACACGCCGGTCTTTACGAACTTGTCGATCAAGTCGTTCCGTAAGCGTCAATTGAGGACGCCGGGAGCGGCTGGGAGGACGGTTGCCTGAAGCAG
>CAZKPI010000645.1:0-3281 GCA_964554555.1 uncultured bacterium | reverse complement strand
TGGCGGGATAGATCTTCGACACCGTGCCGGTGAACTCGCCGGCAATGCTGTCGGTGCGGACCCGGGCCTCGGTGCGCGCGGGCTGGAGCAGAAGCAGGTTCTTCTCGGCCAGGGTGCCGATCACCTTGACGGGATTCATCTGCTCCAGGCGCAGGAGCCGCTGACCCGGGTTGGCCATGGCGCCCGGGTCGAGATGGCGGCGGGTGACGATGCCTTGGAAGGGGGCCCTGATGAAGGCATCCTCCCGCGAGACCTGCGCGGCATGCAGGTTGGCCTTGGCCTGCACCAGCTGGGCCTGCTTCATCCTCAGGTTCATCTGGGCCGACAGGACGCCGTCGGCGGCCTGGTTGACGTTCGAGGTGGCGGCCACCAGCTGGGCCTGGGCCGCATCGTGCTGGGCGGTCACGTCGTCGAGCTGTTGGCGGGAGATGGCCCCTTCCTTGTGCAGTTTTTCGAGGCGGGCCCGGCTGGCCGTCAGGTTGGTCACCTGGGCCCGCACCGCGTCGGCCTGGGCCCGGGCGGCGATCACCCCCGACTGGGCGGTCTTGACCATCACCGCCTGCAGGGCAACCGCGGCCTGGGCGACGGTGAGCGCCGCCTCGGCCTGCTCCACCTGCGTGTCCTGGATGCGGTGGTCGATCTCGGCCAGCAGGTCGCCCTCGTTGACCACCGACCCCTCGCTGACGTTGAACCGCACGATCTGGCCGCTGATCTTGGGAAAGAGGTCGATCCCGAGAGCGGGTTCGACCTCGCCGGAGGTCACGAGCTGTTGGTGCCAACGGTGACCTTCTGCGCGATGACCGGCGTGGCCTGCGGCTGGTTCAGCGCAGGTTCGGCGGCGGCGGCCGGGGCGGCGCCAGCGGCCCGCGGGGCGGCGGGCCCGGTCAGGAGGATCGCCGGGGCGAGGAGGCGGGCGGGCAACAGCAGGTTCCGGACCAGGGCGGCAAGCCGGGAACGGCGGGGGCGGGCGACGGCGGTGTTCATGGGGCGACTCCTTCAGCGGCGGGACGGCGGGGCGAGCAGGTCCCGGCCCAGGCGGCCGGTGGCCAGCAGGTAGGACACGCGGGCCTGGTGATGAGCGAACACGGCCTGCAGATACTGCAGGTTGGTATTGAGGAAGGCGTTCTCGGCGTCGAACATCTCGACCTGCGTGAACATCCCGTTCTCGTATTTGACCCCGGCCAGCCGGAGCGCCTCCTCGGCCTGTTTGAGCGCCTCCTGCTGGGCCTCCACGACCTCGCGGGCGGTCTGCAGGTTCAGCAGGGCCTGACGGATTTCGACCTGGGCCTTCTCGAGGGCGTCCTGGAGGGCGTTCTCGGCGGCGGCCACCTTCGCCTTCGCCTCCTGGATCTTCCCCTGGCGCTGGCCGGCGTCGATGAGGGGAAGCTCGGCCGCCACCCCGACGTTCCAGTAGCCCTTGCGGGTGATGCCGCCCAACCCGCCCTTCGAGGAGGGGAACTCGTTGCCGGCCTGCCCAAAGGCATTCAGCGTCGGCAGTCGCTCGCCGCGCGCCGCCCGCAGGCCCTGCCGGGCGATCTGCGCTTCCAGGCGCCTGATCCGCAGGTCTTCCCGCAGTTCGACCGCGGCGGAGGCGTCATGCGCCAGGTCGGTGGAAAACTCCAGGAGGGCGAGGCGGTCCCGTGTCCCCACCGGGAGAGTGGGGGGAAGCGACAGCACCCGCAGGAGGTCGAGGCGGGCCAGGTCGACGCTGTTGGTCTCCTGGCGCAGTTTACTGCGGGCCTGCGCCAGCCGCACATCGGCGCGCAGGAGTTCAAACTTCGAGGCCTGATCCTGCCGGACCCTGGCGGAAACAAGCTTGTGATGGGCCTCCGCCAGATCGAGGTCCTTCCGGCCGACCCGCTCCACCTCGCGGGCGAACAGCCAGGACAGCCACTTCATGGTGGCCTGCTGGAGCACCTGCTGGCCGGCGTAGGTGAACCCCGCGGCCGCGGCCGACCGGCCCAGCCGGGCGGCGGCGAGGGCGGCCTGGTCCCGTCCGCCCAAAAAGAGCGGGTGGGCCATCTCCACATAGGCCTTCTGCACGTCCTCGTTGCCCATCTTGATGGTGCGGCCGCCCAGGTTCGCCGAGCCGACCCCGTCGAGCCGGGTCTGCGTGAATTTCCCGGTGACCTTCGTCCCCCCGACTGCACGGGCCTGCTTCACCTGACCCTCGGCCGCCTCGATCTGCTGGCGCGCGCCAAGAACGGTGCGGTTCCGCTCCAGCGCCAGGCGCAGAACATCCTCGAGGTGGAGGTCGCTCAGGTCGAGCGGCCGGCCGTCCGGGCCCAGAACGCCCGCCGCCTGCCCGTCAGACCCGGCCGCCGGCAGGGCCGCGTTCGAAAGCCCGGGACCGGTCGTTCCCCCGACGTCTGCCGGAGAGGCTGGGGCGAAGGATTCCCGGGCGGCTTCTCCGGCGGCCTCGCTGGTCACGCCTACGGTCGCCTCTCCCATCGTCTCCACGATCGCGTCCGCCGGTCCGGCCTCGGCGGCTTCCGCCCCCCCAAGAACCGGCAGAGGCGCGGCGCGGGGCTCCCCTCCACTCCCGTTCGCCGCCTGGGGAAAGCCGGTCCCGGAGGCAGGCTGGGCCCGGCCGCTCCCGGCCAGAAGGGTCAGAACGAGAAGGGCGGTCACCAGGAGGACGGGGACAAGGGTGGAACGCATGGAATGACTCCTTACCTTACTGCGGCCCGAACAACTTGATGAGGGCGGCCGAGACGTCTTTGGGCGCCAGGGCCGGCACCTGGAACAGGCGGAACTTCACATTCAGATCGAAGACCTGCAGGAGGATAACGGCCATCTGCCGGGCGCTGAAGCGGCCGGAGAATTCACCGGCGGCGAGGCCTTCCCGGAACAGCCGGGAATTGAGGTCGACCACCCGCCGCAGGTGTTCGTGCACCCGGCTGATGACCTCGGATTTCATGGGAAAGGTGGGCCCCATCTGGATCATCTGCTGGATCAGGGGGCCCTTGCGGGCAAAGGCCTCCGCCTGGAGGTCGACCAGCTTCTGCAGACGCGCGGCGGCCGTCCCCTTCCCCGCGATGATGGCTTCCGCCCGGCGATAGATGTCGTCGTGATCGTGGAGCAGGCACTCGCAGAACAGGTCCTCCTTGCTCCGAAAATAGAGGTAGATGGTTCCCTTGGCCACCTTCGCCTGCCCGGCCACCCGGTCAAGCTTCACGTCCTGGAAACTCTGGGCGCTGAAGCAGTCGATGGCGGCGGCGAGGATTCTGTCCCGTTTGTCGGAAGGGGGGCGTCCCATGCGGCGGCTCCTGCGATGATGG
>CAZKPI010000644.1:0-3283 GCA_964554555.1 uncultured bacterium | reverse complement strand
GGGGGGAAGCGTCTCGGCGGGGGCCGCCGGGGCGGTCCGGCCGGGCAGGTCGGCCGTGCGGAGGCGTCGGGCGAGGTCGCGCTGGCGGGCCGCCAGGTTGAGCAGGCGGCCGGACTGGTCGAGAAGCATGGCGGTGGCCAGGGTCATCAGTCCGACCAGCAGAAGAAGCAAGGTGAAGCCGCGCCGACGGCCGGGGGCGGTGAGGATCACGGGCCGCACCTCCAGAACATGGGGATCTTCGCGCGGTCGAGGAACACGGGGCCCCAGACGGTGCGGTCGTCGACCTGCTGGAACGGCCCGAAAACGGCGGCTCCGAGGAAGTCGAGGCGCAGGACGCCGCCCGGCCGGACCAGTTCAAGGGTCTTGCCGCCCGGTCCGCGCCGGAGGCGGGTTTCGACCTCGCCGAGGCAGACCACCTCGTCGGTCGAGACGAGGCGCACCTGGCGGGCCTGGCGGAAGGCCTGGTGGAGCACCGTGAAACCGGTGGTGACGGCTTCCTGGGCGAGATACTCCTGGCGGTCGGCTTTCAGCCAGCCCAGCAATTGGGGGATGGGGGCGAACAGGCCCTGCAGGGCGACCGCCAGGACAGCGATCAGGACCATCAGCTCGATCAGGGTGAAGCCGCGGGGGCGGCCCCCGGCCGCGGCGCGGCCACAACGGTTCAGCCCGCCGCCCGCGGCGGCCAGGGGACCCTGCTGACAGGCTGTGGTCCAGGTCATGGCAGGGGGACCTCGCGAATATACCGGCGGCCGGGGCGAGTGGCGGTGGGAGGGATGACCATGACCAGGCGCAGGAGGCGGTCTGGACGGGCGGAGGTTCCCGCCTGGACCGTCTGGCAGTGGACCGGCCAGGGCACCTGGAGATCGGCCAGGAAGGCGCGGATACGGTCTCCGTCGCAGGGGCGGCCGGCTTCGATTTCAGCCAGCAGGCGGTTGCGAAGGCCCTCCAGGGCGAACAGGGCAACGTTGGCCTGGCGGATGGACCGGAGGGCCTCCCGTTCTGCCCCGGCCAGGCGATAGGCGGTGGTGACAAGCAGGCCGAGAAGGAGGACGGCGACCATCAGCTCGGTCAGGGAGGTGCCGGCGCTGAGCGCGTTTCCGGGACGTTTCATGGGGTCACCGCCGTCTGGCCTGTGAAGGCGAAGTAGGGCTGGAAGAACGCCAGGCACAGGAGAAGGACCAGGCCGCCCAACAGCAGAAGCCCGGCGGCCTGGCCCACGGTTTCGAGACGGCTGAGCAGGCCGTTGGCCATCTCGAGATGGGCCCGGGCAAGGGAGTCGAGCCGCCCCACGAGCTGGGCGGTGTCGCCGGTCTGGCCGACCTCGGCGGCGATCGGCCCCAGCAGTTCGCTGTCCCAGAGGGCGTCGGCGGCGGGTTCCCCTTTCTCCAGGCGGAGGGCGGTCTGGCGGAGATCGTCCTGGAACAGGCGGGCGCCGCCGTGGCGGGCGGTCCAGTGGAGGGCTTCGGGCAGGGGCCGGCCGGCCTGAAGGAACAGGGCCAGGGTGCCCAGCAGACGGCCCTTCTCCTCATGCCAGGCAAACCGGGGCAGGCGCAGGAGGCGGCCGATCAGGGTGGCCGGGTAGTCGCGGGGCGGGGTCACCCACAGCAGAAGGGTCAACTGCCCGGCCATCGTCACCACCAGCGTGGGGAGGATGAACGAGACCGGCCAGGTGGCCGGGTCGGCCACGAACCAGGCGCGGACCATGGTGGGAAGCGGGAGGCGCTGGGCGGCGAAGCCCGCGCTCATCGCCGGCAGGAGGTGGAGGTTGATCAGCGCGACGTTGGCCACGGCCAGGACGGAAACGAGGAACGGGTGGAACAGCGCCGTGCGCAGGTGCTCGGCGAGGCGGGCGTAGGCCACCAGCTGGCGGACGTAGGTGGCGAGGCATTCGTGAAGGCCGAAGCCTCCGGGAATGCCGAGCAGGGCCGCCAGAACCTCGTCGAGCCCGGGGAGGCCGGCCAGGACGTCGGCGGGGGCGTGTCCGCGGGCCAGGCCGTCGGCCAACCGGCCGGCCCAGTCGGCGGTCAGCGAGGGCTCCATCTGGGCGGCGGCTTCGCGGAGGAACCGGCTGAGGGGAATCCCGCTGGCCTGGGCGGCCTGGAGGGTCTGGGCGAAGGCAAGCAGGTCCTCGGGCGCGGCCGTGGCCGCGGCTGGGGCCGGAAACGGAGTGGAAACGGGAGCCCTGGTCAGAGCGGTCATCACAGAAGCTCCAGCATGGTGATCGTCGGCAGCATGACCCCGGCGGTGATCGCCCCGACCGCGGTGCCCAGGCCGAGAACCAGCAGGGTCTCGACAGCGGTCATGAACCGCTTGCGGGAGGCGGTGACGCGGGTTTCCAGCAGGTCAGCCCCCTCCCCCAGGAAAGCCGGGGTCTTGCCCCGCTGGACGCCGAGACGCAGGAGCAGGACGGCGAGAGGGTCGGCGCGGAGGCCGGCGAGCGCCTGGTCCAGGGGTTCCTGCCGCTGCAGGCATTCCCCGACCTGGCGAAGGGCCGCCCCGGTCGAGGGAAAGATCACGGGATGGCCGATGACAGTCAGGACATAGGGTATGCGGGCATGGCTGACGCCAGGCAGGAGACGAAGCACCTCGGCGAGTTCCTGTGATGGGCGGGAACCGCTCCACGAGGTTCCGAACCGGCGGTTCAGGGCCCACGCCACGGCGGGAATGAGCACCAGCACCAGAAAAAAAGCCGGAGACCAGAGGTCGGCGATCCAGAGGATGGCCTGGGTCAGAAGCGGCAGAGGGGCCTGCAGGTCCAGGAAGATTTCCTTGAACTGCGGCAGGACGAAGATCAACAATTGGAGCACGACCAGAACGCCGATGGCGAACTCACAGGCCAGGTAGGCCAGGCCCTCGGTGCCGCCGGACCCTGCCGTGGCGGGACCGGACAGCAGGCGGGTCTGCAGGATCACCCCTTTCTCCCGGTCGGGGAGATCGGCCCCGAGGATGGCCCGGAAGACAGCAGGCAATTCGCGGCAGGAGGGGTGGAGCAGGAGTTCGGGCAGGGGAAGGCCCTGGGCCAGCCCTTCGCTGAGATGGGTAAACGCCTGGCGGATGGGCGGCCAGTCGCAGGTCGAGGCGGCCAGCGCCAGGGCGCGGGACAGGGGCCGGCCGGCGGCCAGGGCCATGGCGAGCTGGGCCAGGGCTTCGCGGCGGCGGTTTTCCAGCCACAGGCGGACCAGCCGGAAGATGGCCCCCTCGGTGAAGGCGCGGAAGCCCCGGATCATGGCGCGGGATCCGCTCCGGCGGGGAGGGCGGGGGCGAGGCGCCAGGTGGCGGGCTG
>CAZKPI010000643.1:0-3285 GCA_964554555.1 uncultured bacterium | reverse complement strand
GGCCACCTGCCTCCCGGACCTCCGCTGGAAGCGCCGCTTCTCCTGGCTGCACCTCCCCCACCTGCTCGTCCCCTTCGCCTACACCATCGCCGCCTGGACCCTCCAGGCGAACCACCAGGAGGTGGCCAGGGGATTGTTCGAAGGCCGGTCCCTGCTCCTCGAGGGGAGGCCGGTCGAGGCGGAAGCCAGTTTCGAACGGGTTCTGCGGGCCAACCCGCAATCCCTCCACGGTCTCTGGGGGTTGGCCCAGTCCATGGAAGGCCAGGGGCGGCTGGCCCGCGTCCAGGACCTCCTGGGCCGGCTCGATGCTCTGGGTCCGAACATCTTCGGGGCCAAGCTTCACCTCGCCCGCATCCTGTTCGAGCGCAACCAGATCCTCGAGGCGCACCGCTATGCCATCATGAACCTGGCCCTGAACCAGGCCCCCGCCACCTACGAACTCCTCGGCCGGATCCTGGTCGCCGAAGGGCGGATTCCCGAGGCGGAGCAGATTCTTCGCGAGGGCCTTTTGCTCGTCCCCACCTGGATTCCAGAGGAGAAGGCTGCCGCCCACCGCATCCGGCTCCAGCTGGCGGCCATCCTGATCGACCAGGGCAAGACCGACGAGGCCCGAGGGTTCCTCGACCAGCTCGGGGCCGCCCAAGGGCTGGGCGGGGAACCGAGCTTCCTGCGAGGAGTGATCACCTGGCGCCAAGGCCTGGCCACCGAGGCATTGGCTCTGTTCGAGCAGGCGCTGGCCCTCAACGCCTCCGAGCCCAAGTATCTGAATGCGGTGGGGTTCCTCCTGGTCGAATTGGAGGGCGACCTGAACCGGGCCCAGTCACTCCTGGAAGAGGCCTATCGCGGCTACCGGACCCGCACCCCTCCTCTGCTGTCCGACATCCTGACCGTCGCCCACAGTCTGGGCAAGCTGTATTGGAAGCAGGGCCGGCTGGACAAGGCCCAGGAACTGCTGACCATCGCCTTCCAGGAGTGCCCTCTGGACTGGAAGGAGGTACGGGAGGAACGGGTTCGCGACCTGAAACGGTTCTTCCAGGTCACCGGCCGTCCCTCGATCTTCCCGGAGGAGGTCCCGCATGCAACCGGCACCCCCTGAACCCCGACGTCTTCTGCTGGCAGGTCTGGGGGCGGCGGTCGGCCTTGGCCTCTTTCCCCCTCCAGCCCTGGCCGCCGATCATATCGGCCCCTGCCTAAGCCAAGAGATGGGAATTTTCCTGTTCCTGGCCGGCAGTCTGCTCGGTGGAATCCTGAGCTGGCTGGCCCGGCGGACTTCCTCCCAGGGCCCACGACCACCCAACCTGGAATTCCTGAGCGAGATCCCCATTCCGCTGGCCATCTTCGGCCCAGATCAGCGGCCCACGCTGTGGAACCGGGGCATGCAAGGGTTGACCGGGCTCACCCAGGCCGAGGTGGCCGCCGCCCGCCCTGAAGAGATCCCGGCCTTCGGACCGGACAGCGAAATCACCCAGGGCCTGCGCACCCTCGCCGAAAGCCCTTCCCCAAAAGGGTTCCTCCAGCTTCGCACCTCGTTCTATTCCGGCACCCTCCGCCGGCAGGTGCCGGTCCAGGCGGTCCTGGTGCGGACACCGCCGGCGGACGGCGCCGCCGGCCCCAGGGTCCTCCTGACCATGAACGACCTCACCGAACTGGACAGGCTCCGGCAGGAGCACCAGCAGGCTCTCGCCGATGCTCAGAGCAGTGTCAAGAAACTGGCCGAGATCGACCGGCTGAAGTCGGAGTTTTTGGCCATCTGTTCCCATGAACTGAAGACTCCGCTCGTGTCCATCACCGGTTATCTCGATCTCATGGGAAGCCAGAAACTGGGGCCCCTCACCCCCCGTCAGGAGAATGCCCTGCGCGTCTCCCTGCGCAACGCCGGCCGCCTCAACGAACTCCTGGGATCGCTGTTGGACCTGGCCCGGATGGAAGCGGGAAAGATGCAGTTCGAGTTCACCCCCCAACGCCTTGGGCCGATGCTCGAGGAGATCCTCGCCGTCGTCCACCCGATGCTGGAATCGAAGCGGCTGACCATCACCGTCGAATGTCCGTCTGATCTGCCCTACGTGATTCTCGACCCGTCCATGCTCAACCGGGTGTTTCTCAACCTGCTCGACAACGCCATCAAGTTCACCCCGCCCGGCGGCACGATCGTCATCCGGACCACCGCCAACGCGGAGACGGTCCACGTCGAGGTCACCGATTCCGGCTCCGGCATCCCGCCCGCCGACCTGGAACGCGTGAAAGCCCCCTTCTACCAGTCGGATGCGTCGGACACCCGGCGGGCGGGGGGCCTGGGGCTGGGGCTGGCTATCGTCGAGAAGATCCTGATCGGCCACGGCACCCGGCTGACTCTGGAGAATCTTCCCGCTGGCGGAACCCGCGCCACGTTTTCCCTGAAGGTGGCCAAACGGTCGGGCTCAGGCAAATTCATCCTCACCGATCCCTCCCAGCCGGTGATCCGGCAGGATCCGGCCGGCCCCCCGGAGGGACAGACCTCCCACCCGCCGGGGGCCTGAAGCCCCGCCCCGAGTTCAGACCGACGCTCCGACGGCCTGACACCCGCCACACCCGGTCGCCCCGCCTTCCGCGGCGCGGGCGGGGGGCAAGCTTCTGCCCCGGCCGCCGCCTTTCCGGCGGCAGTCCGATCGGCTCAGAATGACGGGTCGTCGGAGTCCCCGTCAGGGAGATCGGGATCCTCCTGCTCGTCTTTCCGGATGAGGTCCAGGTCCTTCAGTTTGAGATAGAGGTTCTTGCGGTGCATGCCGGCCAGGCGGGCCACTTTCGAGATGTTGCCGCGGGCCTTGCCGAGCAGGTGCTCGAAGTAGCGCCTCTCGAAGGTGCGCAGGATGCTCTCCTTGGCGTCCTTGTAGGACAGGCCGAGCAGGCCGTCGATTCCCAGCGTGTCGGTGCCGGGGCCGGGGCGGCCGCCCATTCGGGCCTGGACCGGCAGTACGGTTTCGTCGTCGAGGATGATGACCCGTTCGATCAGGTTCTGGAGCTCCCGGACGTTGCCTGGCCAGTGGTATTGGAGGAGCCGGGACATGAAGGCCGGAGAATAGGTCCGGACCGGTTTTCCGAGCTTTTCGGCAAACCGGGCCCCGAAGTGTTCGACGAGGGCGGGCAGGTCGGACAGGCGGTCCCGGAGGGGGGGCAACTGGATGTTGACCACATTGAGGCGGTAGAAGAGGTCCTCACGGAAGGTCCCTTCCCGGATGGCCTTGGTGAGATCGCGATTGGTCGCGGCCAGGACCCGGGTGTCAACCTTGATCACGTGCTGTCCTCCCA
>CAZKPI010000642.1:0-3288 GCA_964554555.1 uncultured bacterium | reverse complement strand
CGGCACCGGAACTCCCTCCTCGAAACCCAGGCTTTTGGTCGTCTCGTCCGCGTCCTTCCCATGGCGGCTGGCGCCCTGTGGTGCCCCCGGTTCACGGCCGAGGCGGGCAAAAGCGGCGCCCGCGCCGGCCCCGGCGCCCTTCTCCCAGTTCATGCGGGCCGGGTTGACCGCTCCCAGCTGTTGGGTGCTGGCGGCTTCGATGGACAGCGATCCGACCAGCCCCTCGATGCGGGCCCCGTTCTCGAGGGCGCCGGAGACCATGATGACGTCGGTCTCGGCCAGGGTTGCCTCGGCCCCTGCCGGCAGGGTCAGTTCCTGGTTCCGGCCCAGGTGCAGGAGTTTGAGCAGTCCTGGGGTCGGAACCCGGATGCGGGCATTGACCGGCAGGGTCTCCCCGACCAGCGGGGTCCAGGTCTCCCCGGTTCCCGGGTCGACGGCCACCTGGCCCTGGATGTCGGTCACCAGGGCGATCTCGCCGGGCCACCCGGCGGCGATGGCCAGCGAGGCCACCAGGCCTGCCGCGAGCAGGCCCTGAAACATCCGTCGCATCGTAACTACCTCCTGGAGAAGAGCTGGTGCTGACCGGGCCCGGCCCGGCGGGGGTCCGGACGGTCATGGCCGAAGGGGGAGGGGCCAGGACGGGTCCGATGTCTGTCCGCTGGGCCGGTCCGGACCGGCCGGCAGACACGACCTGCATCATATCCCTTTCCGGGCCCGGTCTCAAGTGCCGGGGTCAGGGCAGGCGCCAGCCGGAAGCCTGCCGCCGCTGAAGAGGCGCCAGATCTGGACGGTCCGCGAGGCGGGGGGGCGGCCTGCCGCACGCTGGGCCATCGGCAGGCCGACGCCAGGGGTCCGGGAGCCGGCGGCCCCCAGGCGAGGGGGGCGGGCGGAGCGGAACTCCCCTCGGCTCTGACAGCGGTGGCAAGGGTTTGGTCGCCTGGGTTTACCCCCCCGGAGGCAGGCTGGAACGGGGCCGGATGTGCCACGGGACCGCTTTCCAACGGAACAGACGGAACAGAAGACGGCCGCCGTGCTCCGGGGGGGGGCATCCCCCCCCCCAGAGCGATCCGGCGGCGGCCGGCTTGCCTCGAGCGCCAGGGTTCAGCGGCGTTCGCGGTGGCGGTAGAACGACTTCAGGGACCGGCGGATCATCCTGCCCCAGGCCTTTTCCGCCTGGCGGGCCTCGATGGGCGAGACCCGGCGGCGCTGTTCGGCCAGGAGCTTTTGGTAGTTGGCCAGGCGGTCGGGGTCGACCGCGCCCACCACGGCGCATCCCGGCTCGTCCTCGTGGCGGCAGTCCCGGAACCGGCACCGCCCGGCGAGGGCGGCGATGTCGGAAAAGCCGGCCTCGAGCGTTTCGTCGTCGCCGTCGAGCCGCAGACCGCGAAGCCCCGGCGTGTCGATCAGGCAGGCCCCTTGCGGCAGACGGCGCAGGACGCGGGTTGTCGTGGTGTGCCGGCCGCGGTCGTCGCCTTCCCGCACCGCGCCGGTCCGTTGCCAGTCCTCGCCGGCCAGGGTGTTCATCAGTGTCGATTTGCCGGCGCCCGAGGAACCAAGCAGGACCACGGTTTCACCCGTCCCCAGGAACGGCCGCAGGTCTTCGCAGGCCCCCGGCTCGCGGGCGTCGAGGGCGAACATGGGAATGCCCGGCGGCAGACGCCGGGCGAGGCCGGTGAGCCGGTCCTGCCCATCGGGATGGATGTCGAGCTTGGTGAGCACGATCACTGGAAAGACGCCTCCCCCGCGGATCAGCGCGAGGTAGCGCTCGATCCGGCGGGGATTGAAGTCGCCGTCGAGACCGCAGACGATGAAGGCCGTATCGACGTTGGCCGCCAGCGTCTGCCGGGTGCCGTTCGAGGTCACCCGCCGCAGGACGGTGCGCGGGGCCAGCCGGTCGACGACGCTGGGGGGCTCGCCCGGCCGCTGTCGGAACACCAGCCAGTCTCCGACGGCGGGTTCCTCCCCGCGGGCGGCCAGACCATGCTCGAACGCCGGGACCGGCGCCGCCTCCAGGACCTCGAGGCCGGAGTGGATATGCAGAACCCCGCGCTGTCGCTCGACGAGCCGGGCCAGCCGCAGACCGGCTTCGCCATCGGGGTGTTCGGCCAAGACCCGCCCGGCGGCCGGGTTCCAGCCGATCTTCTGCAGGGGGAGAAGGGTTTCTTCAGGAACGTGCATGGATGGTTTCTTCCTCTTCTGTTCGACGGAAGCGGAACCGGTGACCAGCGGCCAACAGAGTCCGCCGCCGTTCCGCACCTGGGGCGCGGGCCCGCCGTTCGGGCAGGGACAACCGCGCACCGCGGGGACGATGCGTCAAGCCCGGCCGCGCCCGGGGGCCGCCGGCCGGTGAAGAGGTTCAGGCAATGGGCGTGTTGATCATCCAAAGCTGATCATACACGCCGGCCGGGCCGATCGTCAATGGCCGTTTGGCGCGGGGCGGAGCCATGCCGGGTTCGGGGCCGGCAGGGCTCACTCCTCGGGGCCGCGGATGCCGTTCTGCCAGTTGGGGTTGAACTTGGCCTTGTGGCGCATGGCGCGGTAGAACTCCGAGACGACGATCTCGAAGTAGTCGGCGATGGCGCCCTCGCGGGGCCGCACCAGGCCGCTGTCGCCCACCGTGACGGTGGTTTCGCGCCCGGGCAGGAAATCGACCAGCTGAAGGTGGATGCGGAAGGCGACCAGGGACTTGCCGCTCGAGCTGATGACCATCGGCTTGATCTCGAACAGGTTGACGTGGTCGCTGACCACCGTCTCGCGCCTGCCGCCGGGGAAGCGCCCATAGGCAGGGTGGCTGGGGTGGAAGGCCTCTGAGCGCACCAGTTGCCGCAGGTAGGGCCGGTTCGGGTGTTTCTCGACACGCCACGTGATGCGCGAGGCATTGCGCCAGGCCATGCCCGAGGCCCCCTTTTCCATGGCCGCCTCGACCGCATCCTGGAAGGGAAAGCCCAGGAAGGAATAGGTTGGCTCGGGCAGGGCCCCATCGACCTTCAGCAGGGTGGCCCAGGAGATGTTCTTCTGCTGCATCCCGTCGATGCGGTAGCAGGAGGCGCGCAGGTCGTTGACCACCTGGCGCAGGATGTTGCGGGCCTCCATCGTGGTGCCGATCTGCATCATGCCCTTCAGCGAGGACTGGGTGCCCGAGCGCAGGATGCGGAAGGCCGGCCCCAGCAGGAGAAACAGGCACAGCAGAACCAGCATGATCTCGATCAGGGTGAAGCCGGCGCCGGGGGCCCGGGCGGCGGGGCCGCCGCGGCCCATCAATAGTTCCTCGCGAAGATGGCCCTGAAC
>CAZKPI010000641.1:0-3294 GCA_964554555.1 uncultured bacterium | reverse complement strand
GTCATACGTTTCCCCCTCCGTTGCCGGCTTGCGCTCGAACGGCTCTGGCCGGGCCGGTTCTGGCGGGGCGGGCGGCCGGCGCCCACCGGCCGCCCGCCTGCCCCGCCGGGTCTTCCTACTTGCCGCTGTCCGCCGCGGCCGCCCGGAACAGCCAGCGGAACGGAGCGGTGCAGACCACCCAGGTGAACCACAGGCCGAGCAACACCAGCGGGATGTTGATGGCCAGCTCGATCAGCGGCAGGCATTTGTTCCACATCCTGGTTTCCCACGGGGTGTTGTCAACGACGGTCACCGAGCAGTTGGAACCGGGCGTCCCAGGGGCTCCGCCGATGTCGACTCCGTCCTCGACCGCGCCGTGGATGGCGCACACGAGCACCCCGCCGCTGGCCAGGTCGCCGGCGGTGAAGTAGGCGCACCCGGTTTCCGGGTGGGTGATCTGGCTTTTCAGATACTGACTGGCATGGAGGGCGGCGATATGGCGCTCGTCGATGGCGTGCAGCATCTCCTGGTTGTCCATGTTGTACATCTCGACCGCGCCCAAAATGACCCGCATGTTGGCGTAGCAGGCCTTTTCGCGAGCCTGCTCGCGGGCCTTGCGGAAGTTGGGCACCAGCAGGGGGGCGACGGGCAGGAAGCTGTAGGCGCCCCACAGGTTGACCTTTTTGGCTTCGGTGGTGCGGGTCACGGTGATGTTCTGAACCGGAGGGGAGGGGGGCATGACCACGTTCGACGGGGGCATCGGCACGTTCATCGCGGTCACCGGCTGGGGCTGGCTGGGGAGGCGGCCGCCGCGGGGGGTGCGGTAGGGGTCGAGCGAGGCGTGGCGGGCCGGGGCGACCTGCTCGGGGCAGACCGCCACGAACGAGGTGTAGGGGGTGGTGAACTGGAAGGTCTTGCTCAGCCGGATCACTTCCGCCTTCTTGGCCGGGTCATCGCCGTAGGCCTTCATTTCGCCGATCAGGGAATCGGCCTTCATCTTGCCCCAGGTCCGGGCCACGATGCGGTTGTCGGAGCTGTTCTTCGCGAAGGTGACGGGAAGGGGGTATTCCTGGGCCGACCCGTTCAGGAGGCCGCGCACCTTCAGGGTGGTCTGGCCGCCGGTCTGGTAGCGGCCCACGACCATCACCTGCGAACCCTTGTAGACGTTGGGCAGGCGGGGCGGATACATCTCGCTGATCTCCACGCCGCCGAAATCGAGGCTGAGGTCGACGAGCAGGGGCTTGCTGATCGTCTCGTAGAAGCTGGTCAGCTTGGCCTGCAGGTGCTCGTTCTCGTGGACGTAGACCGCTTGCCCGGAGTTCTCCAGGGCCAGCTGGTCGAGCAGGCGGGCGTCAAGGTTTTCGCCCACCCCGAACACGAAGGTGCGGATGTTCTTGGTGTTGCCCTCCCGCATACTGCGGGCGATGACGTTGGCGTCGGTGATGCCGGCCGTCGGCTCGCCATCGGTCAGGAAGATGATGGCCTTGGTCGTCTTGCCCTCGGGGAAGAGGTGCCGCGCGGCCGCCAGCGAGTCATGGATGTTGGTGCCGCCGCCGGCATCCAGGGAGCCGATGAACTCCCGGGCCGCCTGCCGGTTCTCCCGGGTGGCCTGCACCAGGGTTTCCCGCCAGGGCTGAAGGGAATCGGAGAAGGCGATGACCCCGAACCGGTCGTCCGAGTTGAGCTGATCGACGAAGAAGTTGAAGGCCTGCTTGGTCTGGTCGATCTTGTACCCGCTCATGCTTCCCGACACGTCCATCACGAAGACGATATCGCGGGCGACGATGTCCCGGGCATCGACGACCTCCTGGGGGGCCAGCATCAGCATGAAATACCCCGGTTCATTGGGGTTGGGCTGGGTCGACAGGAAGTTGAACCCGATCTTCTGGGCCTTCACCTCGTAGTTGAGCTGGAAATCCGTATCGGGGAGACAGGTGGACCGCTCGTAGGTGATCCGCCAGTGGTGGGGATCGACCTTGGCGGCGGCGATCTTGTGCGTGGGGGAGTCGACCGCCACGATCTCCTTCTGGTCCTTCAGGTCGATGGTCACCGCGACCACGTCCATGCTGTGACCCTGGATGGCCTTGATGTTCATGGGGATGGAATACTGCACCTTGCCCATGTGGTAGGGCAGGATCTCGGTGTAGGTCAGGTCGACCTTACTGCGGGAACGCGCCGCCACGGTGCCGATCTTGGTCTCAAAGCTGTTGGGGTCGGCCTGCTGGGCGATGGCCGGCTGGGCCCCCAGGCTTTGCGCGTTCTGGTAGATGGCCTGGGCCTCGCTCTTTTCCTCGATGACCCCGGCGCGGCGCACCCCGTCGGTGCCGGTCAGGCCGAACTCCTGAACCGAGGCCTTCTCACCGAGCGGGAACCGGTAGGTCGCCTCCTCGGTGGTGTCGTTGGGGTTGTTGAAGGTCTGCTCGATCGTGGTGACCGCCAGCTGGTTGTCGATCGTCACCTTGATCCGCTGTTCCAGGAGCGGCAGTTGCCCGCGCTGGGTGACGAGATAATAGGCGTCCGCGGGGATGGCCGCCGCCGCCAACAGGCAAGCCAGAACCAGGATGCGCATCAGGCTGTTCATCTGAATCCCTCCCTCGACCATTTTCCGGGAGGACATCATGGTGGCGAAGGCCTTCCCGCAGGCGCCAGGAATGAAATGCCGGATGATGATAATTTCGGATGTGGAGCTGGGCTGGGGATGGATTTCGCGGTTCATGATCTCCTCCTCGGGTGCTTCCAAAAGAAGCATCGACCGTGCCATCGGTTGGGATCTTGTTCTGGAGCGGATTTGACGCGACAATCTGCCATTTGGCGAACGGAATGTCGCAGGGGTGCGCCAGAAAAGGCGCACCTCGCGCCGGGCGGGGGAACCTCTCTGGGGAGAAAAATCAGGATTGGGTGGCTGGTCTGCTGGTTGGGGTACCCCTGATGACCACAAATGCGACAGGGTTGTCCGGGTCCTGTGGCGATGGCCGGTTCACCCTGCAAGCGCCGGGCGATTCATGGACCCTCGGCCGCGGCAGGGCGGGCAGTGCCCCGTATCGATTCCGGAAACGGTGCTGAATGCCCCCGCTGGCTGGTAGGGGCCCGTTTCTTGCCGCATCCCCGTCCTTTCCGCCAGGCGGTGGTACGCTGTCCGGAAGCGCCAGGCTGGAACCCCGGAGCAGGGGAGTCTTTTCGGGCAGGGGACGATTCCCTGGGCCCTCCGGTCGAATAGTCTGGGAAAGGCTTTGGTGGCCCGCCCGACCCCCGTAAAAAAAACCGCCAGTTATTGAGGCGCCGCGAAAGGAATTTTCACATTTTTCGCTCTCCGAG
>CAZKPI010000640.1:1332-3299 GCA_964554555.1 uncultured bacterium | reverse complement strand
GCTGCAGGACGTCCGGATCGTCCCCTTCCAGCCGGTGGCGGGAACCCCTTTCCACGCCCGGCCGCCCCTGCCGTTCGAAGAGGTCCGCGCCCTCGTGGCAGAGGCCGTGCGGGGATTCCCGGTCCATGCCGTCTCGGTTCCCGCCCATCTGTTCGCCCGCTTCCCCGAGCTCGTGGAGACCGGCTTGAACGACCTGGGCCCGATCCCTGTCGTGACCGGCGACCCGCTGATGCCCGCCTTCCCCGTGCCCAGCCTGGAGAGCGTGAAAAGCCGCCTGGTCGAGGTCGGAAGCACCCTCTACGAGCGACTGCCGCTGGTCACCCCCGCCGCCCTCGGCCGTCCGGCGCTCGCCGAGGCGCTGACCCGGGCGCGCGAGCGGATGCAGGCCCGCGCCGCGGGGGGCCTCGCCCTGCTCGACAACCGCAAGTGTTTCGTCTGCGGCGACCACAATCCGCAGGGCCTGCAGATCACCTTCACGCGCCGCGACCAGAACACCGTCGCCGCCACCTGGGTTCCCGGCCCCGCCTACCAGGGGTACGCCGGCATCGTGCACGGGGGGCTCGTTTCGACCCTGCTCGACGAGGCCATGGCGCACAGCCTGAACGGCACCGGCATCCAGGTGGTGACGGCCGACCTGCGCATCCGCTTCCTGCGCCCGGTGCCGGTCGGCCTGCCCCTCACCGTGATCGGCACCCGCACCGGCCAGCGCGCCCGCATCCACTTCGCCCGGGGCAGTCTGCTGACCCCCGAAGGAACGGTGCTGGCCGAGGCGGAGGGCCGTTTCGCCGAATGTTGAGCGGTCCCGCCGCCGGGCGGGCCCCAAGGAATGTTGAATCCACCTGACGGAGGAGATCATGAAAGCCCACAAGGAAAAGCTCCGGGTCATCATCTACACCCCTCAGCACCGCATCAAAGGCGAGGTGCATCTCTACGAAAACAGCCGCCTCACCGACATCCTGAACGCCGACACGGCGACCAAGGATTTTCTGCCGGTCACCAACGTGTTCCTGACCGACCTGCGCGACCAGTCGACCTCAGAAGTCGGCTTCCTGTCGATCAACCGGAAGTTCATCGAGCTGGTCCTCGAGGACGATGAGGCCATCGCCCTGGCGAAAGCCAAGGAGATGATCGCCAAACGCAAGTTCCCGGAAGCCCTGATGTTCAGCGAGCGCGCGGTCAAGGCCTCGCCGAACCATGCCGAGGCCTACTACTTCCTGGGCTTCTGCCAGGCCAAGATGAACGATCTGAAGAACGCCCGCGCCAACTTCGAGAAATGCCTGAAACTGCGGCCCGCCGTCGAAATCGCCAAGCAGGCCGAAGAAGCCCTGCGCACCCTCGGGGCCTGAGGCCAGGCCAGGGAAGGGAAGGGAAGGGAGGGAAGGACCCATCCGCCCCGGGGCGGCTCCCGGCCCGGGCGGCCCCGGTTGGGCCCCGCGACCGCCGCCTGCCCCTTCCCCTCCCTGGGACCCTCCCGGCCCTGGTTCCTGCGGGTTTCTCCCTGACATGGACCAACCAACGTTCGTCCCTGACCGGCGATCCGGGCGGAAGGGAACACCCCCCTCCTTGTCCCGAAGATGCGGCCGCGCGCCGCGCCGCTCTTTTTCCCCGGGCACCCGGCCGGTCTCTCCCGCCGGTTTCCTCCGGCCGTTCGCCGAGGGTCCGCGGTCCCATCCCGCCCCGGCCCGGCCGGGCCCCGCGCTCCCCCCGTTGCCAACCTGCCCGTCCGGGGGGCACCATCCCCCCTCGCCGGGCCAGCGTTCCCGTCACCATCTTCCGCCATTGCCGGAGGCCCCCATGCGTCCACCAGCCCCTCGCCGCCCCCTTCCCCCTCTCGCTCAGGCATTCCTGCCGGCCCTGCTGTTGGCCCTGTCGCTGGCCGCCCCCCTGGCGGGACAGCCGGTCCCCTTCGTTCTGCTCCACACCAGCGACACCCACGGCCACCTGACGGCCCAGCCCGACCCGACCAG
>CAZKPI010000640.1:0-1287 GCA_964554555.1 uncultured bacterium | reverse complement strand
CGCGGCGGCCCCCTCCCTGCATCGGGCCCGCCTGGAGGCCTACCGCCAGGGGGCCCTGCCGTTGGTGTTCGATGCCGGCGACTTCTTCCAGGGCACCCCCATCGTCGACCACACCAAAGGGGCCTGCATGATCGGCCTGATGAACCACCTGCGGGTGACCGCGGCCGGCATCGGCAACCACGACTTCGACTACGGGCTGGCCGGGCTGAAGGCGGCGATCCGGGCCGCCCGGTTCCCCGTCGTCAACTGCAACGTCTACGAAACCGCCACCGGCCGGCTGTTGCCCCGCGTGCGGCCCTACGTGCTGATTCGGTGGAAGGGGCGCACCCTGGGGGTGACCGCCGTGCTGACCGCGCAGACGCCGCGCATCGCCCTGCCAGAAAACATGGTCGGTCTCGAGTTCCGGGATCCCGCAACCGTCCTCGACCAGGTGATCCCCGCCATGCGCCGCAAGGGCGCCGACTTCATCATCCTGTTGTCGCATCTGGGCATCGAAGAGGACCGGATCCTCGTGTCCCGGCGGTCTGACATCGACCTGATCCTGGGCTCGCACAGCCACACCCCGATGGCCGCCCCTGAGTTCGGGGGACCGCGGCCGACCCCGATCTTCCACGCGGCCTTCGACAACCGTTTCTTCACGAAGACCACCGTGGTGGTGGAACCGGGGCGGGGGCACGCCATTGACTTCCACAGCGTTCCGCTGTTCCTGTCCGACTTTCCGGAGGACCCCCCGACGCGGGAGCTGGTGGCCAGCTACATGGCCCCCATCGACCGGATCATGAAGGAAGTGCTGGGCCGCTCGGAGGTGGACCTGGTGCGCGGGGTGATCGGGGGTGACTCGACCGAGGGGTCATTCATGGGGGATGCCATGCGGCGGTACTCCGGGGCGGATTTTGCCTTCGTGAACTTCGGCGGGATCCGGTTCCCGCTGTTCCGGGGCGACATCACGGTCGAGCACATCTTCACCCTCCAGCCGTTCCCCAACACCGTCGAGGTGCTGACCCTGACCGGCGCGCAGGTCCGCCAGCTGATCGAACAATCGCTGTCGGTCGAGTGGACCCCGATCGACGCGGCCGACCAGGAATTCGCCCGGGCGAACTTCCAGGTGGAGGCGGAGGGCCTGAAGCGCGAGTTCAACGCCGCCTACGGGTATCTCGTCCCCGCCAATCTGCACGTCACCTTTGATCCCGCCCGGCCCCCGATGGACCGCATCGTGAAACTGACCGACGCCGCCGGTGCCGAACTGGACCCGGCCCGGGAATACCAGGTCGCCTTCAACAGCTACCT
>CAZKPI010000639.1:0-3301 GCA_964554555.1 uncultured bacterium | reverse complement strand
CCGGACGGCGCTTCCCCGGCAGGAGAAACCAGGCCGCCGGCCGGCACCAGCCCCACGACAACCGATACCCCGCCGGCCACCGGTTCCCCTCCCCCCGCCGCCGGCCCCGACACCCCTCTGAACTTCCTCCCGACCCAGACGGCGCCGGGAGACGGATGAGGAGACCACTGACCCGGCCAGGACCAAACCACGACGACAGGGATACCAGGGAACCCGTTGCCAGGGCTCCCCAGCTCGAGACACGAAGGAGGTAGAATGCTCATCGAAATCTTCACGGACGGGCGGGTGCTGATCGACGGTCAGGACGCCGGCCCCGGCTACCAGCCCGAACACGTTCTGCTCGACTATCTCACCAACCCCAACGGCTTCCTGAAGATGCAGAAACAGAAGCAGAAGAAGGCGGCCTAGGGGGCCCCCTCCCATCATCCGCACCCGTCAACGGAACTGCCGGCGCCACCATGGCGCCGGCAGTCATGTTCGGGGGAAAGCGGAACAGGCCCGCGGTCAGTGGGTGGTGGGGCTGTCTCCGGCGGCGTGGCGTTTTTCCCGCAGGGACTTGGCGTGGCCCCGCACCCGGCTGGCCTCTTCGGCCTGGCCCATCTCGTCGAGGATGCAGGCCTTCAGGTCGAAGGCGTCGGGCAATTCGGGGTCGTCCCGGATGATCTGCTCCATGGCGGCGAGGGCATCCTGCGCCCGCCCCTCGTTGAGCAGAACCTTGCCGTACTGGAGGCGGATGCGCCGCAGGCATTCGGAGATGTATTTGACCAGGGGCTGGAACTCGTCCTTGCGGAGGATCAGGGCTTTCGCCTGGTTGAACAGCTGAACCGCTTCGTCGGCCTTCCCCATCCGTTCCAGGATCTCGGCCTTGGTGATCAGGGCGGGTGGGTATTCCGCCTCGTTGGCCAGGACCTTCTCGATCTCGGCCAGGGCTTCTTCGTGCCGCCCAAGCTGGAGAAGGGCATCGCACAGGTTGTTGCGGGCCTTCGCCTCCTGGGGTTTGTCCTTCAGGAAGCGGGTCCACTCGTCGACCGCCACCTGGAAGTGGCTGGCGACACCGCTGACGCTGGCCAGGTCGTAGCTCGAGTTGGCCAGTTCGTAGTGATACTCGGGATCGTCGGGAGCCAGGGCGATCGCCTTTTTGAACTCCTCGATGGCCTCGGGCAACCGGTTGGTCTGGTGATAGCACTTGCCCAGGTAGTAGTGGGTGTCGGCCGCCGAGGGGTTGAGCCGGGCGGCCTCCGCGAGCGACCGGATGGCCTCCTTCCAGAACATCTTCTGGAAGTAGTGATACCCGAGATTGAAGAAGGCATGGTCGAAGTCGGGTTTGACCTCGATGGCCCGATGCCAGTAATGGACGGCCTTTTCGGTGTCGTCCATTTTGTAATAGGTGTTGCCAAGGTTGTAGAGCGCCTTGTAGAATCGGGGGTCGATGTCGAGGGCCATCTGGTAGCACTGGATGGCTTCTTTGTAGTTCCCTGTGTGGAAGTGGTAATTGCCCAGTTCCTTGAGGATTTCGGGGTTTTTCGGGTCGGCTTTGACGCGCTCGGTGAGTTCCTGCAGACGGCGTTCATTGGGATCCATGGGGGTTCTTCGCTCCCTTGTAATGGGCATTCCGGTATTTGCCGCCCATTTTAAACCATTCCGCCAAGGCTGACAAGGACAGATGACAAAAAAGTGGTATCGTACCAGCCACCGGGAATCCGCCCGGGTCGGCCTTCTCCCCCCCCTCCGCCGGTTCCCCGTCCTCCTCGCCTGCCTGGCGCTGATCCTCGCCGCCGCCCGCTGTCCCGCCCTGGACCTCACCATCTGGGATTTCCCCCGCTGGCTCGAACCCGGTGAGACCACCGACCGTTTCACCTGGATGCGCCGGCAGTTGCGCCAGTTCGAGGCCGAGAACCCCGGCCTCACCGTCCGCCTGTCCGAACTCACCTGGAACCGCGGCCACGAGAAGCTGAAGATCGCCGCCCTCGGCGGCCAGTTCCCCGACATCGCCCCCGGCACCGTCCCCCTGCTGTTCATCCAGGAGGGACTGATCGAGCCGATCGATGCCTACCTCGAGGCCGGCGATCGCGAGGACTTCCTGCCCGGCGCCCTGCAGGCCTTCACCATCGGCAGTCAAACCTACGGGTGGCCCTGGTACATGAGCGGCCAGCTCCTCTACGTCAACCGCTCCTTCTTCGCCTCGGCCGGCGTCGATCTGCCCCGCGAGGGCCGCTGGACCCCGGAGGAGTTCGAGGCGAAGCTGGCCGCCCTGCGCGACCGCCTGCAGGCGGAACCGGAAAAGAAGCCCCTCGGGCTGTATTTCCAAAAAGACCAGACCGCCTGCTTCCCGCTCGCCTTTGCCTTCGGCGGCGACTGGGTCGCCCCCGACCGCACCTTCCGCGGCGACTCCCCGGAAACCCTGCGCGGCCTCGTCTGGCTGCGCGGCCTGATCGAGCGGGGCATCGCCCCCGCCGACGCCGGCGGCCGCACCGCCGACGACGTCTGGATGGCCTTCGGCCGCGAACACCGCCTCGCCGTGGCCGCCCTCGGCCTGTGGGCGATCAAGGTTTTGAGCGAGAAATACCCCATGGACTTCGAGGTCGTCCATTACCCGGCCCCGGCCGGCCAGGCCAACGGCCCGTTCCTGGGCATTTCCGGCTTCTACGTCTTCCGCCGCCCCGGCGAGCCGGAGCGGGTGCGCGCCGCCATGAAGCTGGCGCGGTTCCTCACCCTGGGCGCCCGACAGCGCGACCTGGCCGCCTACGCCCAGTTCCCCACCCGGCGAAGCGCGGGCAACATCTACCCGGGCAACCCGCACATGACCCGCGCCTGGGAAGTCATGCAGGACGGCCGCACGGTCCTGTCCGACCCGCGCTGGTCGCAGATGGACGAGGAGATCGCCGGGGCGGTGCAGGGGGTCCTGCTGGGGCGGGCCGGCGCCACCGAAGCCATGCGGTTGACCGGCGGCCGGGTCCGCGCCATGCTGGCCCGCCACCAGGGCTCGGTGCGCGACGACCTGCAACAGGGCTCCTGGCTGGGAACCCTGTTTTTATGGGCCTGCCCGGCGGTGCTCCTCTTCGCTTTGCTGTCGCGCCAGGTCCACCTGTTGATGGTGGTGCCCGCCCTCTCGGTGCTCATGCTGTTCCTCGTCTACCCGCTGGGCGACGCGCTCGTGCTGGCCTTCCGCGACTACCGCATTGGCGAGGTGGGCGGTTTCACCCTCGGCAATTTCACCCGCGCCTTCGAGGACCCCAAGTTCGTCAAGGCCTGTTGGCACACCCCCGCCTACACCATGCTGGTGGTGCCCGCCAACGTCCTG
>CAZKPI010000638.1:0-3302 GCA_964554555.1 uncultured bacterium | reverse complement strand
CCAGGCAGGCCAAACCCACCGGGGCGGTCCGCCCGGCGGCTTTCTGCAGGCGGCCATAGCGGATCTCCGGCTGGGAGACGGTGTGCAGGAGAAGGATGGCGGGGCGGGCGGTTTCCATGGCGGCGGCACCAGTGTAACACAGCAACCCGGCTAGGAACAGGCAACGGCCCCACGCGGAGGGTGGAGGGGTGAGTGGAATTTCCGACCCACACACAGGCGATTTTGGGGTAAAATCGGCGCGTGGAGCACAGCCCGGTGATCGCCTTCCTGCACAGCCTGCGGCCCCGCCAGTGGACGAAGAACCTGGTGGTGCTGGCGGGCCTGGTTTTTTCGACCGAACACCTGCTGGGCAGTTGGCCGGCGTGGCTGGCGGCGGGGGGGACGACGATCCTGTTCTGCCTGCTGTCAGGCGCGGTCTACCTGATGAACGACCTGGTCGATGTTGACCGCGACCGGCATCACCCTGAGAAATCGAAACGGCCGATCCCCTCCGGCGCCCTGCCCGAGTCCACCGCCCGGGCTGGCCTGGCCGGTCTGCTCCTGGGTTGTCTGCTCTGGTCCTGGGCCCTGGCGCCAGGAGTCTTCCCGACCGCGCTGACCTATTTCCTGCTCAACCTGGCCTACACCTTCTGGCTGAAGCGGGTGGTGCTGGTCGATGTGATGTGCATCGCGGTCAGTTTCGTGCTGAGGGCCCAGGCCGGGGTGGTCTGCCTGCGGGGGGTGGACCCGGGGATCCAGATGTCGAAGTGGCTGATGATCTGCACCTTCCTGCTGGCGTTGTTCCTGGCCCTGGCCAAGCGGCGCCAGGAGATCCGGCGGTTCAAGGGGGACGCCTCGCGCATGCGGGAGGCCCTGCAGGACTACACGCCCCATTTCATCGACGAGATGACCGGCATCATTTGCGCCTCAACCCTGATCGCGTATTCCATCTACACGGTGAGCCCCGAGACCACGGCCAAGTTCGGCACCGACGCCCTGGTCTTCACCATTCCGCCAGTCCTGTATGGCATTTTCCGGTATCTCTATCTCATTCATGTGAAGGAATTGGGCGACAACCCCAGCGAGATCATGCTGACCGACCGGCCGATGCAGGTTACCCTGGCGGTGTGGGTGGCCATCGTGATCTGGGCCATCCATGTCCATCCCGGCGGCGGAGGCGCGCCGCCTCTGTCGCCCTGAGCGGCGGACAGCGCCACCCCGGGCCGCGAGAAATCCGCCCATGAACCTGCCCATTCCGGCCGGGCGGCCGCCCGCCGCCAGGCCCGACCTGGTGGTCCTGCCCCGGTTTTCCCGCCTGGGAGCCAGCAGTCGCTACCGGTTCTTCCAGTTCGTGGGCGATCTGCAGGCGGCTGGGTGGCGGATCGAGGTCCGGCCGCTGTTTTCCGATGCCTACCTGCG
This sequence comes from uncultured bacterium, assembly GCA_964554555.1. Classification (GTDB taxonomy): domain Bacteria; phylum Muiribacteriota; class Ozemobacteria; order Ozemobacterales; family Ozemobacteraceae; genus Ozemobacter. The sequence goes on along the minus strand of CAZKPI010000638.1, from coordinate 1,904 downwards.
GCATCGCTACGCCGGCGGCGGGTGGCCGGCCGCGGCCATGGCCCGCCAGTATCTCGACCGCTGGCGGTATCTGCGGCACCTGTCCCCCGGCACGCCTCTGCTGATCGAGAAGGAGCTGTTTCCCTGGGTCCCGGCGGGCGTCGAGGGTCTGCTCCTGCGCGGGCACCCTTACGTGCTCGACTTCGACGACGACGTGCATGCCTGGTACGGGCGACTGCCCCTGCTGGGAACCAAGTTCGCGGCCATGGCGCGGGGCGCGGCGGGCCTGCAGGCCGGCAACGCCGTCCTGGCCGACCGCTGCCGCCGGTGCAACCCCCGCACCCGGCTGTTCCCGACGGTGCTGGAACCGGACGAGTACGCCCCGCGCGGCGATGAACCGCCGGGACGGGTGTGGCGCCTGGGCTGGATCGGTTCCCCGCTCAGCCGACTGCACCTCGAGGCGCTCCTGCCAGTGCTCGACAACCTTCCCGCAGGCCGGTTCGAACTGCACGCCATGGGATCCGGTCCTCTCGCGGGGGGCCGGTTGCCCCTGACCACCCACCTCTGGTCGCCGGCCGCCGAGAAGCGGTTCCTGGCCGCCATCGATGCCGGGCTGATGCCCCTCGCTCCGGGCCCGTTCTCTGAGGGGAAGTGCGGTTTCAAACTTCTGCAGTACATGGCGGCCGGAGTGCCCGCCGTGGCCAGCGACAGCCGGGCCAACCGCGACATCCTCGACGACGGGAGGGCCGGCCTGCTGGCCGCGACGCCCGCGGACTGGGTCGGCGCCCTGACCCGCCTGCACCAGGACCCGGCCCTCTGGCGCCAGCTCGCCGCCGCCGGCCGCCAGCGGGTCCGCCGCGAGTTCGCCGCCCGGGACTGGGCCCCCCGCCTGGTGAGCTGGCTGAGCGAGGTCCTTCCCCTTCCCGCCCCCTCACGGCCCGATGGCCGGAAGTCCGGGTTTGCAAACGGGGAAGGTTCGGGGTAGCCTTGTCCCACTTCCATTCCCATTCCTGCACGACAAAAGAGGTCTTCCCCCCAATGCGCCGGCATCTCCGTTCCGCCCTGATCCTGGCCGCTTTCCTGCTTGGCCTGCAGGCGGCCTTGGTGGGCATGGTCTGGGAGGAGACATTCGAAGCCTGGGCGGTGATCCAGGTCTTTCCGCCAAGCCACCACGATTTCAGCGAGGACGTGTGCAACGTGGAAACCGTCCGGGGCCTGCTGGAAAGCCCGGACCTGGCGGCGGAGATCCGCCAGCGGTTCTCCCTCGATCCCGATTTTCCGGGAATGAACACGCCATTGGTGACGCGCCGGATGCAGGAAATCGACCCCGGCATGGGGACCCTCCGGTTCCGGTTTCGGCACACGTCCCCCGAGGTGGCCCGGGACGTGGTGCAGACCCTGCTCACGGGCATCGAGACCCGCTGGCAGGAGGCGGTCCGGGCCCGGACCCGGCACATCCTGCAGTTGGATGCCAAGGTCCTCGACATGAATCTGGGCCAGTTCGACCGGCAACTGGCCTCGATGCCCCCTCTGCGGCCTGTTCTCCAGGTTGCCACCGGCAGTCCCTGGGCGGCGGTTCTGCCCGCATTCGTGGCGGCATCCCCCCATTTCGAGGATGTCCGCACCCAGCGCCAGAACCTGGAGCGCCGCCGGACCGAGATCGGGATCATCCTGGCCGGACCAGGCGGGGCCCCCGACCTGGTGCCGCGCTGGCGGGTGGTCGTGCCGCCGGTCGTTCCCCGGCATCCGGTCTGGCCGTCGCGGGCCGACCTCCTGAAGATTTCCCTGCTGAACGCCATCCTCTGGTCAGGGGCTTGGCTTCTGTACCGGTGCTGGATCCATCCCCCCTCCGGCCTCCCGGCGGCCCCGACGGCCCCGACAGGGCCTGCCTGAGCCCCGTGGTCATCCCCCCCCGGCCCCTGGTT
>CAZKPI010000637.1:0-3317 GCA_964554555.1 uncultured bacterium | reverse complement strand
GATCGCCGCTCTCCGGTCCGTCGGGCCGCGGGATGGGGAGCGCCCCGGCCGCCGGCGGCGGGGCATCCCCGCCCCGGCCGGCCTCGTGCGGGCTGGCGGACGGGCCAAAGACGTCACGCCGTTCCAGGAACAGGAGCAGGATGCCGAACAGGCAGATGGACAACGGTGACTCCATCCCATTCATGAAGCTCCAGGAACTGCCATACTGCGGCTCCAGAAGGGCAAAACCGAGGTAATACCAGCCCGGCACCGCGGCCAGCAGGGCGGCGGCGAACGACCCGCTCAGGTCGAGGACGGCGAGGGCGAAACAGGCCAGTCCGACGGTGGCCAGGGCCAGGCTGAGCAGGAAGGCACCCATGAGAAGGAATTCCTGATCGCCCGGGTCGCCAAGGGCCGCCAGACCAGACAGCGTCCATTGCCAGAGCGGGTGGAACCCGTTGATCGGATGGGTGCCGTCGAAGGTGAAGAAGCTCTTCCCCTGCGAATGCCGGGCCACCGCCAGGTAGGTGAAGGCGTCGGTGGCGAAGAACTGGAAGGCCGCGACCGGCCCGCGTTCCATCAGGAGGGCCGCCGGCGGATAGAGGGCCGCCAGGACGACGAGGACGACCAGCAGGCCGCCGCGGCTCACCGGACGGCCTCTCGCGACACGTGCGGGAAGCCCATATGCCGGCCAGTGTATCACAGGCCCCCCGGCCCACCAAGCTTCACCCCCGCCGCCTCCGGGGCCAGGCCAACCTGAAGCCGGCGTTGGCAGAAGAGACGCACGGCCAAGACGGCCCACACGGCGGGCCGCCAACAGGGGTCCAGGGGCCCCTGCCGGAGTGGCCCGGGAAACCGGAGCTCCTCCCGGTCTGACCACGGTTCCCGGGTTTGCGTTCACCCTGCCGCCGCCCTCGCCACCCTACGCGGCGGCGGTCTCTCTTCCTCCAAACCGAGCGGAGACCGCCGGTCTCCACCCGACGGCCGGTCAGGGTGCGGCCGTGGGCACCCCCTCCGGGCCCGGTTCCCTGGGCAACAGGCCGAACGTCTTCAGGATGAAGGCGTATTCGAAGGCGATTTCGCGCAGGTAGTCGTAGCGGCCCGAGGCGCCGGCGTGGCCCTGCCCCATGTTGGTCCTGAGCAGGAGCGGGTTGTTGTCGGTCTTCAGGGCGCGCAGGCGGGCCACGTATTTGGCGGGCTCCCAGTACATGACGCGGGCGTCGTTGAGGCCCGCGGTCACCAGCATGGGCGGATACGCCTGGGGGGCGATGTTGTCGTAGGGGGAGTAGGACCGGATGTACGCGTAGTCGTCGGCTTTCTCGGGGTTCCCCCACTCCTCGTATTCCTCGACGGTCAGGGGCAGGGACGGGTCGAGCATGCTGTTGACAGCATCGACGAACGGCACGTCGGCCACGACCGCGCCCCACAGATCGGGCCGCAGGTTGGTGACCGCGCCCATCAGCAGACCGCCGGCACTGCCGCCGTTGATGGCCAGCCGGTCGGTCGCGGTGTAGCCCTCGCGCACCAGGTGCTCAGCGCAGGCGATGAAATCGGTAAACGAGTTCATCTTGTTCTTCAGCTTGCCGTCGAGATACCACCGGCGGCCCATTTCCTCGCCGCCCCGGATGTGGGCCACGGCGTAGAGGAAGCCGCGCTCGAGCAGGGACAGGCGGGGACTCGAGAAATAGGGGTCGTTCGAGGACCCATAGGCCCCGTAGGCGGTCAGATACATCGGGTGGCTCCCGTCACGCTTGAACCCGCGCGGCCCGACGAGGGAGATGGGAATGCGGGTGCCGTCTGAGGCCACGGCCTCGAGGCGCTCGACCTGGAGACTGGCCGGGTCGTAGCCGCCCAGCACTTCCCTGCGCTTGCGCAGTTCCAGCCGGCGGTCGGCGAAATGGTAGTCGTAGACGGTCTCGGGGGTGACCAGCGAGGTGTAGTGGAAGCGCAGATACCCCGCGGTGAACTCGCGGTTGCCGCCCATCCAGTAGCTCCAGACCGGTTCGTCAAACGGGATCTCGTGGAAGGTGCGGGTGGCCATGTCGCAGACGCGGAGGCGCTGGAGGCCGCCGCGCCGCTCGAGGACGACCAGCCACTTTTCGAACACCTCGATGCCGTCGATCTTGACGCCTGGGGTGTGGGGAATGAACTCGCGCCAGGCCGGAGCGGAACCGGGCCGGTCTGGTCCCTCGAGGACCTTGAAGTCGAGCGCGTCCTGGTTGGTCACCACGAAGAAGGAGGACCCGTGGTGCTCGACCGTGTACTGGACCTCCTGCACGCGCGGCAGAAGCACGGTGAAGGTTCCCTCCGGCTGGCCGGCGTCGAGGACCCGGACCTCGGAGGTGGTGTTGCTGTCGCTGGTGAGCAGAAGGAACCGGTCGTCGCGCGTCTTGCCGGGGGCGAGGGAGAACCGGTCGTCGGTCTCCTCGAAGACCAGGGTGTCGCGGGCCGGATCCTCGCCCAGCCGATGCCGGTAGACCCGCCAGGGGCGGTGGGCGTCGTTGAGCACGGCGTAGAAGAGCGTGCGGTTGTCGTTGGCCCAGGCCACGCCGGGGGCGGTGTTGGGGATCTTCTCGGGGAACAGGCGGCCGGTCGTCAGGTCCTTCACCTGCAGGGCATAGGTCTCGCCGCCCGCCTCGTCGATGGCAAACGCCAACCGACGGTGGTCGGGGCTGACCTCGAGGGTGCCGAGATCGAAGCAGGTCTTGCCGACCGCCATGGCGTTCTCGTCGAGCAGGACCTCCTCGGGAGCCCCCGGGGCGTCCTGCCGGCGGCAGTGGATGCGGTACTGCTTCCCTTTCTCGGTGCGGTCGTAGTAGAGGTAGGGGCCGTCCTTCTCGGGCACGGACAGGTCGGTCTCCTTGATGCGGCCGACCATTTCCTGGAACAGCCGCTCCTGGAACGCCTCGGTGTCGCGCATGACGTGCCGGGTGTAGGCGTTCTCCGCCTTGAGATACCGGATCACCTCCGGGTTTTCCTTCTCGCGCAGCCAGAACCAGTAATCGATGAACCGTTCGCCGTGCAGGTCGCGCACGTGCGCTTGCGGCCGCGCCCGCGGCGGCTGACGGTAGAAGGAGGCGGGCAGACCGCCCGCCGCCGGCATCGCCCCGATCCAGGCCAGGGCCAGCAGACCCGCCAGCACCCCGCGCCATCGCGGCCTGCGCCAGCCCCGAGCTTCGTGCATGTCCATGGTTGCCATCTTGTACTTGTACTCCATATGTTTTTTGATCACCTCGGTCGGCCCGGGCCGCCGGGTCCCTGCCCTGCCGCCAGGACCGGGGCCCCAGGGCAAACGCAAACCTTGGAACCGTGGTCAGAGCGGGAGGAGCTCCGCTCCT
>CAZKPI010000636.1:0-3350 GCA_964554555.1 uncultured bacterium | reverse complement strand
CGGAAGCGTCGGGGGCCTCGTCGGGCGCGGGAGCGGCGGCCGGGGCTGGGGTGGCGGGTTCCCGTTGGAGGGTGCGCAGGCGGGTGAGGCTGTCGAGGCCGCCGGTCTTGCCGAGGTCGGTCCACAGGGTGCCCTGGCCGGAGTAGATGAGCCGGAGCTGGAGGTTGTCGGGCAGTTGGCGGGCGAACATGTAGTTGGCGTAGGCGCGGGGGTTGTCGCCGAAAGCGCGGATCTTGCGCTCGAGGCCGGTGGCGCGGGCCTCGCCCTGGAGGCGGGTGACCGTGGCGCGGGCCTCGCCGAGGAGGACGGTCTTGCTGGCCTCGATGGCGGCGATCTCCTGTTCCTTCTTGGCGACCTCGAGCTTGGTTTCGGCCTCGATGCGGCCGACCTCCTGCTCGGTCTCGGCGCCGATGGTGTTGACGATGGCCTCGGTTTCCGCCTTCACCTCGGCCCGGCGCTGGGCGATCATGGCGCGTTCGCGTTCAAGTTCGGAGGCGGATTTGCGGGTTTCCTCCCAGAACTTGGCGGTCTTTTCCTTTTCAATGGAGATGAAGTTTTCGCGGATGGGCCGCAGGAGGTTGTCGGGAATGGTCAGATGGCGGATGAAGGCGCTATGGATGGTGATGCTTTTCGCCTCGCAGATTCGCTCCAGTTCGCGGGTGAAGGTATGCTGGAACTTCTCGCGCTCGACTCCCAGCAGGAATTCCTTGGCGCCGTAGCTTGAACCCTGGATGCGGCCGATCGATTTGCTTTGCGGGACGATGACCTTCTCCTCGATGGCCTGCTTGGCGCCGAACTCGGAGATGACCTGGGCGACATGCTCGGGAAGCAGTTCCCACTCGACGGTGGCCTCCACCGAGATGCTGAAGGCGTCCTTCGAGGGGAAGCGGATCTGGTTCGCGTCGGTGAAGGAGACCTGGTTGATGCCGACCTCGACCTCCTGGACCCGGAACTCGAGCGGGTTCAGGTAATACAAGCCGGGCTGGAGGATCTGCCGGCGGATGCCCTTTTCCCCGGGACCGGCGAACCGGCCTTTGGGGGGGGTGCCGACCAGGGAGGTGACACAGCCGACGAAGCCCGGCATGATCTCGACGGCGGGCTCGATGGTCACCTTGTAGGCATACGGGTTGAGGCGATACTTGCCGGGCGGCAGAACCTTGCGCCAGACGCCCTTTTCGTCGGTGTTGACGAGGACGGTGCCGGGGGCGGGGTCCTTGCCGACGAGGGCGGTGACCACGCCGATCTTTTTGGGCGGAATGGTGGTGATGCGCTCGAGGCGGGTCTCGTAGAAGTAGGGCATGACGAAATGGCGGCCCTCGCCGTAGACCTCGAGCTGGATGCCCTTCTGGCCGGGCTCGGTGGCGATGTTCTGGCCGGGCGGCAGGTCGGAGCCGGTCTTGCTGATGATGATCAGCATGTGCTCGGCGGGGACGTAGATGAAAAAGGTGTGGTAGAAGGCGGAGAAGAAGATGACGACGATGAGGAAGGCAATGGCGGCCATGCCGAGGAGGTAGCGGTTCATCTCAGTTCCCTCCCTTCTCGTCGCGGCGGGGGGCCACGATATTCTGGAAGATGCGGCCGAAGACCCCCTCGGTGTTGGCGAAGATGGAGTGCATGGCGGGGGCGACCCGGCTGACGAACTCGAAATAGGCGGCGTTGTCGGCGGTTTTGAAGGCGGCGATCGATTTCTCGATGGCCTTGGCTTCGGCCTCGGCCTTGAGCAGGACGACGTCGGCCTCGGCCTGGCCGCGGGACAGGATGGCCTCGGCCTCGCGGCGGGAGGCCTCCAGGAAGGTCGCCTCCATCTGGAGGCGGCGGTCCTGGTTGATCAGGGCGACCTTGCGTTTGTTGGTGGCGTCGATGACCTTGACCTTGTTCTGGGTGCTGGCGGCGACGCGCTCGCGCTCGAGCTTGACCATTTCCTCGGAGCGGGCCAGCGACTGCTCGGCCTGGGCCTGCAGGAGCTGGGTCCTGTTGCGGTTGAGCTCCTCCTTGGCGATCTCGCGCTCGCGGATGGGGGTGGCGATTTCCTGCGGGGGCTCGATGTCGTTGATCAGGACCGACTTGATGAGGATGCCCTTCGGCTCGCAGGTGTCCCTGATCTTCTCGAACAGCGTGTTTTGGAAGGCCTGGCGCGAGTTGCCCGAGATGTAGTCGAGGGCGGTGTATTTCGACCCCTCGATGCGGCCGAACCCGCGGATGGCCGGGATCAGCACCTTCTGCAGGACCTCGTTCTTTTCGGGGTCGGCATCGAGTTCGCCGATGCGCACGAAGATCTCGGGGGCCCGGGCGGGATCGATGGCCCATTCGACGGTCATCAGGACGGTCATGTCGAAGGCGTCACTGGAAGGGAACAGGAGGGCGTCGTTGCCGGCCAGCTCGAACCGCTGGGAGCGGCAGTCCATCAGCGTGACCTTGGTGACGTAGGGGTTGAGGTAATGGACGCCGGGGGTCAGCACCTCGCGAGAAACACCCTTGCGGCCGGGCTCGACCAGGAACTCGGAGGCGTTGGCATACTCGGGGGCCGGGCCGGAAGCCGTCGCCGGGCGGGGGGCGGGGATCGCGGCCGCGCCGCTGGCGAGGGGCTGGTCGGTGCCGCCGAACCAGGTCACCACCCCGACGAAACCCGCGGGGATCTCGACGGCGGGGTGGATCTCGACGGCCTCGGCATACTTGTTGATGCGGTAGCGGCCCGGCATCAGGACTTCGCGCTGGAGGCCCTTTTCCCCGGCTTCGGCGATGACCTTGCCGGCGCGCAGTTCCTCGTCGGTGAAGTCTTTGCCGTAGAAGCGCAGGCGCACCCCGAGATGCTTGTTGGGGATCTCGAGCATGGGATGGATCTCCCAGTCCCAGATGATGGGGTCGTAGAAGTGGCGGCCCTCAGGCAGGACCTGCAATTGGATGCCTTTGTACGATGGGTCGGGGGCGATGATCTCGCCGGAGGGGAGGTCCTTTCCCATCTTGGCGATCAGGATGCCGAACATGCCCGGCTCGATCTCGATGCGGCAGAAGAACCATTGCCAGATCTGCCAGAGCACGAACAGCACGATGAGGGCGAAGACCGCCAACCCGACGGTGGTGGCCTGGCCCCGGCGGCTTGCGGACAGGAAGCCAAAGAACCCGCGGCGGCGAACGTTCACCGATCCTCCTCCTGGGCGACAGGGTCGGCCGGCACGATCACCGGCCGGGTGGCATTATAGCATGGCCGGTGGCGGGCGTTCCGGAAACAGACGCCGCCCCGCACGGGCGTGGCGGCGGTCAAGGCGCGACTGGCCGCCGCGCAAGGTCCGGAGGATACCGCCGCCAAGCCGCTCACCAAGCGTTACGCGATCTTCAAGACGCGGAAAGGC
>CAZKPI010000635.1:0-3351 GCA_964554555.1 uncultured bacterium | reverse complement strand
GCCGCCCCCGCCGCCCCCGCCGCCGCTTCCCCCTCCGGCCTCCCCGACCTTCTCCTTCTGACCGGAGCCTGAAGCCGCCGCGCCGGCCCTGAGTGGTTCCCTGTCCAGCGAAAGGCCCCTGGAATGCGGCGGAACTCCTGACCCGTCGTTCCTGGGAAAGCCAGGCCAGCGCAATCTCAAGGAACCGAGATGCCGACGCGCAGGAAGCCCTGGTTGTTCCACAGATGGCCGGCGGGGTCGCGGCAGACAGGACAGGGCTGGCCGGGCGGCCCCGGATCGAACACGTCATTGGGCATCAGCTCGAGTTCGCCGTCGGTGTCAGCCTGGAAGGTCCCGCCCAGGCCGATGCGGAAAGGCGGCCCGCCGCCGATGCGGCCGACCAGCGTTCCCGCTGGATGCAGGGGCAGGGGACAGATGGGCGACAGGTGCCCCGGATACTCGCTGACGACGCGGCCGAGGGGGCCATGGGCGGTTAAACCCTCTCCGCCGCACCACCGCTCATCTTTGTGCATCGACCACCGCCCGGTCACCTCGACCTCGAAGGCCTGTCCGCGGCGCAGGACGATCCCGGTCGCCTGCCAAGCCTTGCCGGCCTCGACCTCGACCGGGAACAGGATGGTCGGCAGACTGACCTGCGTCTCGGCGGGGGCGCCCGTCCCCCCATCGGGGATGCCGCCCCAGACGGCCGCTCCATCGGTCAATCCCGGCGGCAGGGGGCTTTCGGGCGGCAGGACCGGGGATTCCCTTCCCGGCGGGAAGGCGGGACGACTGCCATCGGACTGCCATTCGTGCTTCCAGGTCGGATCGCCGGCCGGCTGTCCGACGTTTGGGGCCCGGAAGAACTCGGTGACCGAGCCCACCCCGCCCATCTGGAGATCGAGCCGCACCGCCCCGGCGGCCGGCCCCGGCTGACCCCACCCCGGTTGCCCCAGAAGCAGGAGCAACGCACTGAGAAAACCGAGAGGGAGGCCAAACCCTCTTCGCCTTTGGAAACCGGTGACAGGCGCTCTGGCCGTTTCCCTTGCGGCAGGCGAACCGCGGGTACCCCGGCGGCAATGGCGAGGGTGGGGAGCCTTTGGCCATGGCGTGCTGTCAGCCCGGCTTCGGGAGGGATTCAGGCCAGAACCCGCGCCAGAAGATTCGAGACATGTCTGCAGATGCATCGGCATCCCTCCTGCTCCTACCGGGGTTTCACCGCGAAGAACAGATTCTGCTCTTCGAGCTGAAGCCGGAAGCTCCGTTCGTACGCCGCCGGATCGGCCCAATCGTGTCGGGGATCATAGCGGATCGTCTTGGGCCGCGCCGTCCGGAACTGGTCGAGCGGCAGTTCCCCGACCGCCACCAGCCCCCGCAGATCGATCTCCCCGTCGGCCGGCCCCCGCAACTGCCCGCGCGGCGCCACCAGAGCCGCTTGCACCGGCTGGCCGGTCGTCAGCAGGATGCTTCCATCCTTTGAATACAAGGTCACCAGATGCTCGACCGCATCGGGCAGTGCCGCCCGGCTCCGGGGCGTCACCCCCGCCCGCACCGTGATATCGCCATGTGCCACCACGACCACTCCGCCGAGCGCCAGGGTGTTCCATTCATCGGTCCAGGTGAAGGGTCCGGTCACCTCATAGACCCCGGTGACCGTTCGGCCCTGGGCCAGCCGAGCTTCGAGCCAGGCCCGCAGGCGGGCGCCATCAGGAAAAAGACGACCAGCCCGCGCCAGAGCCAGGGTGTTCAGATTGGCCAGGGCATGGCCAAGCGAGCCATCGAACACGGTCTGCCCGCCCCGCTGTAGTCGGCAGGTGCCCTCGAGCAGAAGCCGGTCGGGCCGGTCGGGGTCGAAGGCCAGGTCGCGGCCCAGCTTGGGGATCACGGCGGTCCGGAACTGCGGCTTCAGCTGGGCGGGAACGGCCTGATTGAGGGCGAAGGCCAGCGCCTCATTGGCAGGAGCCACGATCAAAGCCGACATCGCCTGGCGGAACCCATCGTAGCCGGCGCAAGCCGCTCGCAGGACGTCGGGAACCCGCGGGTCCATCCCCGGCACCCCGAAATCGGGCCGGCCATAGTCGTCGGGGCGCACAAAGGGGATGAGCGCCACCGGCGGCAGATCCTGCGGGAAGCGCGGCCGCGGCCGGAGGCCCTGCTCGAGCAGATACCGGCGAAAGACCGGCCCGAACACCAGCGTCGGCGAGGGCTCGCGGCTGGTTCCCATCAGGCGCAGGTGGGAGTAGGTGTCGAGATCGCCGGGGCAGGTGTGCAGAGCATGCTGGTTGGTGCGGTCCCGGCTCTGGCCGAAGGGCACGCACGGAAAGACCACCGACTCGAATCGCGGCCACAACGCCATCGGCCCGTGTCCCATCCCCAGCCGCGACACCCCTTGGGGAATCTCGAAGAACCAGGGGCGATGATCGTCGGGAAACCCTTCGCCTGTATCGCCAAGGCCCAGGGCGGCTCCCAGCGTCCAAAAGTCGGACGGGCTGGGCGGCGGATTCCCCAGATAGATCCAGCCTTGGCGATCAAGAAAGGAGGCGGGATCCCGGACCGCCTCGGCCCGGTTGGCAACCGGCGGGCCGCCCAGCACGGTCAGGGGCTGTATTCCGGGAGCCGGCCGCAGGTCGGGCGGGAAGCGAGCGCCCGGCCCGGCGGCCGCCAGCGGTTCGACCCGCAGAGGGTTGGGCTGGCCCCTGCCGCGCAGGGCGGTCAGCACGAACCGGCCGACCACCGGCCAGTGCAGGCTGACCCAGCGGAACTCGCGCTTGCTCATCACCCGCCGTTCCACCTCCTCGAGGGTGGCACGCGCATCGATCACGAACCGGCCGCGCCACTCGGCCGAGGGCTCGGTCAATCCCGGCACCGCCGGCTCGTCGAGCAACGGCTGGACGCCCCGCATGGCAATCGACACCGTCACGGCCAGGTGCGGTTCCTCTTCGAGCAGGGGATGCAGGGGGGTGCGATCCAGGGGCAGTTCCCAGGCCGTATCCGCCCCCCGCAGGCGGCCGTCCCGTTCCGTGATTGCCTCGATCAGCGGCCGCAGGGGCGGCGGAGCTTTCTCCCGCTTCGGCCAGGTCGAAGGATCGGAACTGTTGAGAAACTCGGCGGCCCGCTCCAGGAGAAGGTCGGCCTGGCGGGCCGCCAGGGCGGCGGCCCGCCAGGTCACCTCGATCCGGCTGTGCTGGCGGGCCTGGGGCATCTGCCTCCGCGAGAAGGAGTGCAAATAGAGGGCGACCACCGCCACGAACGCCAGGAATCCGATCACCACGAACAAAGCCAGGCCGCGAGACGGCTTTCTCGGCGACTGTCCCGCCCTCAGGCGATCACCCGCCACACAACCCCCACCCGCCGCCGGGCCGGGCCCGCCCAGAG
>CAZKPI010000634.1:0-3353 GCA_964554555.1 uncultured bacterium | reverse complement strand
CCTGTCGGCCGCCGCCGCCGCCGCCCGGGAAAGCGGGGCCCTGTCCGCCGTCAAGCGCAAGGCCCTCGAGCTGGCCGCCCTCGAACAGAGACTGCGCGAGTGGGAGCAGACGCTGGTCGAACGTGAGAGCGCCATCACCCGGGAGGAGGAGAAGTTCCACCACGACATGATGGCCCGCCGCCAGACGGTTGAGGAGGAGACCAAGAAACAGCTCGAGATGGCCCGCAAGAGCGCCGAGACCATCATGTCCACCGCCCGCGCCGAGGCCGAGGCAATCCGCAAGGCCGCCGCCCTCGAAATCGAGACCGTGAAGCAGAAGGCCTACAAGGAGGGCTATGCTCTGGGCGAGGAAAAGGGTATTGCCGCCGGCGAGAAGGCCGGCCTCGAGGAGATCCGCCTCGACTGGCAGGCCCTCATGCAGGAGACCGAACTGCTCGTCTCCGAACTGCAGACCAGCCGCATGGGCCTGCTGAAGGCGGCCGAGGAGGAGATGGTCCGGCTCGTCATCGCCTTCGCCAGGCGCGTCCTCAAGACCGAACCGCTGGTGCGCCCCGAGATCATCCTGCAGAACCTCGACGCCGCCCTCAACAAGATCGCCGAGGTCGACAAGATCGTCATCCGCATCAACCTCAAGGACAAGACGATGACCGAGGCGCACAAGCAGGAGTTCATGCGCCGCCTCGCCACCGTCGCCGACCTTCGCATCGTCGAGGATTCCTCGCTGGCGCCGGGCGGCGTGAAGATCGAGACCGGCGTCGGCACCATCGACGCCTCGATCGAGACCCAGGCCCAGGAACTCGAGGCCCAGCTTCTCAAATTCCTCAAACGGCCGGAGTAAGCGGGCGATGAGCTTTCCCTTCGACCAATACGCCGGCGTCATCGACAACAGCGATCCCGTCAGGGTCAACGGCCGGGTCACCCAGGTGGTCGGACTGCTGGTCGAGGCCACCGGCCCCCAGATCCCCGTCGGCGAGGTGTGTCACATCACCACCGGTCTGGGGCCCATGCCCTGCGAGGTGGTCGGCTTCCGGCGGAATTCCATCCTGCTCATGCCGCTGGTCAGCACCGCCGGCATCCGTCAGGGCAGTGAGGTGGTGCCCTTCGGCCAGCCGCTGACGGCCCCCGCCGGCGAGGCCCTGCTCGGCCGACTGGTCGACGGTCTCGGCATGCCCATCGACGAGAAGGGCGACCTGCCGCCCGGCCTCGAACGCGTGCCCATCAGCCGCGATCCGCCCAACCCCTTCTCGCGCCGCCGCATCACCGCTCCCCTGGAGACCGGCGTCAAGGTGCTCGACGCCATGCTGACCATGGGCCGCGGCCAGCGCATGGGCATCTTCTCCGGGTCCGGCGTTGGCAAGAGCACCCTGATGGGCATGATCTGCCGCAGTTCGAAGGCCGACGTCAACGTCATCGGGCTGGTGGGGGAACGGGGACGCGAGGTGCGCGAGTTCATCGAGAAGGATCTCGGCCCCGAGGGTCTGCGCCGGTCGGTGGTCGTTGTCGCCACCTCCGACAAACCCGCCCTGGTCCGCGTCAAGGCCGCCTTCACCGCCACTGCCATCGCCGAATACTTCCGCGACCAGGGCAAGGACGTCATGCTGATGATGGACTCGGTCACCCGCTTCGCCCTCTCACAGCGCGAGATCGGCCTGGCCGTCGGCGAGCCCCCGACGACGCGCGGGTACACCCCCTCGGTCTTTTCGCTTCTGCCCAAACTGCTCGAGCGGGCCGGCACCTCGAAGACCGGCTCGATCACTGCCATCTACACCGTGCTGGTCGAAGGGGGCGACATGGACGAGCCGGTCGCCGACGCTGTTCGTGGTATTCTCGACGGCCACCTCGTGCTGTCGCGCGAGATGGCCCACCAGAACCTCTTCCCCGCTGTCGATATTCTCGCCAGCATCTCCCGTCTGATGCCCGACATCGTGCCCAAGAAGCACTACGACACGGCCGGCCGGGTTCGCGACTTGTATTCGACCTACCAGCAGGCCGCCGACCTGGTCAACATCGGCGCCTACAAGAAGGGCTCCAACCCGAAGATCGACCAGGCGGTCGAGCGTCTGCCCCGCATCGAGGCCTTCATCAAGCAGGGCATCATGGAGGCGTTCCCCCTCGAGGAGAGTGTCAAACAGCTCGAGGGCATCCTGGCCTGAGGCCCCGTCGCGGGCCGGGGAGCTGAACCGACATGGCGTTTTCCTTCCGGTTCCAGCAACTGCTCAACCTCACCATCCACGAGGAGGACGAGGTCAAGCGGCGCCTCGCCATCAAGGACGGGCAGATCGCCGAACTTGACGCGAAGATTGCCCGGCTCTGGCAGGAGCACGACGCCGCCCTCGAGGAGAAGGCCCAGGCCCTGCTCGCCGGCCGCATGGACACCGTCCGGCTCTACCATCCCTACCTCCTCCGCCTGACGCGGACGCGCGAGCACCACGAGGAGGAAAAGGAACGCCTGCAGGCCCAGCGCGAAAAGATCGTTGCCGAGCTGGCCGAGAAGCGGCGCCAGCGCAAGACCTACGAGAAGATCCGGGAACGCGACGAGAAGGCCTACCGGAAGGAACAGCTCAGACTCGACCAGAAGCGGCTCGACGGCTTCACCAGCCGCCGCGACCTGCTCGACCGGGAGGAAGGCAATGCTTGAACGAATGCGGGAGATCATGGAACGGATCGACGAGCTGAACACCTCATTCCGGGGGATGGCCCCCCGGCGGGCCCGCCGCGAGAAGGCCACCTTCTCCAGCGCCCTGCAGGAGGCCCAGCAGGCGGGTGCGGCCGCCGGCGCGGCGGCCGGCAAGACGGCCCCTGCCCCGATGAAGACCCTGGCGGCCGTGACCCCCCTGGCCGCCCCTTCGCCCGCCTCGCTCGAGACCCGCACCGCCTCCCGCGCCGCCCCGTATCTCGACCTGATCCGGAAATATGCCGATCAGCACGGGGTCGATGCCCAGCTGGTACAGCGGGTCATCGAGGCCGAGTCGGGTTTTGACCCCGCCTGCATCAGCAGTAAGGGGGCCATGGGGCTCATGCAGTTGATGCCCGACACCGCGCGCGACCTCGGGGTGGCCGATCCCTTCGATCCCGAGCAGAACATCGAGGGCGGCACGCGATACCTCGCCCAGATGCTCGAACGGTTCCAGGGCGACCGGCGCCGCGCCCTGGCGGCCTACAACGCCGGACCCACCGTGGTGGCGGAACATGGGGGCATCCCCCCCTTTCCCGAGACCCGGCGATTTGTGGCGAAGGTTCTGCGTCTTCCGGCCGATAAATAGAGAAGACTCCCGAAAAAGGTAGCCGATGCCCGACGCTGTCAGCCCCCCGCCCCTGCCTGTCCCAAAACCCGCCGTGCCCCGCCCGGCGGC
>CAZKPI010000633.1:0-3362 GCA_964554555.1 uncultured bacterium | reverse complement strand
CGGCCAGCCGGGCGCGGGCGGCGGCGAGCAGGTCGGCGCGGGAGGTGCGGCCCGCCTCCTCGACGAGGGTCAGGCGGCAGGCATCGGCCGCGCGGAACTGGTGCCGGGAGCGGGCGGCGGCGATGTCGGCCGGTTCCCCGGCGGAGGCCTTCGCGAACGCGTCGAGCCGGGCCAGCAGTTCCTGCCGGGTGGCCGCCGAGAAGGCGAGGATCTCGGCGCGGCCGTCCCAGTCGGTGGCCTTCTTGTCAGGGCCGTCCTCTTCGAGCAGGGCGTGGAAGTTACTGCCGCCGAACCCGAACGAGCTGACCCCCGCCCGCCGGGGGGCGCCGGGGTCGGCGAACCAGGGCCGCAGTTCGGTGGCCAGGTAGAACGGACAGCCGGGTGTCAACAGCAGGGGGTTGGGCTGGGAGATCTTGATGGTCGGAGGCAGTACCTTGTGGTGCAGGGCCAGCGCGGCTTTGATCAGGCCGGCGGCCCCGGCGGCGGCCTTGGTGTGGCCGATCTGCGACTTGACCGAGCCGAGGGCGACCCAGGGCTCCTCGCGCCCGGCGGTCTGGAAGACCTCCTTGAGGGCGGTCAGCTCGATCTCGTCGCCGACCTTGGTGCCGGTGCCGTGCGCTTCGATCAGGCCGATGGAGGCGGGGGCGACCCGGGCCGCCTCGTAGGCCCGCCGCAGGGCCCTGGCCTGCCCCTCCGCGGAGGGGGCGTAGATGGCCTTCCCCTTGCCGTCGCTCGAGGTGCCTACCGACCGGATCACGGCATAGACGCGGTCGCCGGCCGCGCGGGCGTCGGCCAGGCGCTTGAGGACCACCATGCCCAGGCCCTCCCCGAGGATGGTCCCATCCGAATCGATGCTGAACGGGCGGGCGTCGCCGGTGGGGGTCAGGGCCGGGGTCTTGCTGAAGCACATGTACATGAAGATGTCGTTGAAGGTGTCGACCCCGCCCGTGATCACCATGTCGGCGCGGCCGGTCTCCAGTTCCATGACCGCGAGGTGGACCGCGCTCAGCGAACTGCCGCAGGCGGCGTCGGTGACGCAGTTGGTGCCGCCCAGGTTCAGGCGGTTGGCGATCCGGCCGGCCGCCACGTTGCCGAGCAGGCCGGGGAAGGAGTTCTCCTGCCAGGGAACGTACCCTTCCGCGATGTTGGCCATGACGTCGCGGGCGATCTCGTCGGGAACCCCTGCCTGCTGGAGGGCGCGCCGCCAGATGGGATGCCCCAGGCGCGCGCCGAGGGGGATGACCAGTTCGAGTGTGCCGGTGAGGCCGAGCAGGACGCCGACCCGGCTCCGGTCGAAGGCGCGGTCGGGGCCGTAGCCGGCATCGACCAGGGCACCGCTGGCCACGACAAGGCCCAGCAGTTGCGAGGTGTCGATGGCTTCCAGGGCCTGGGGGGAGATGCCGTACTCGCTGGGGTCGAAATCGGTCACCGGCACGAAGCCGCCCCGGCGGCAGTAGGTCTGGTCGGGCGCCTTCGGATCGGGGTTGAAGTAGTCCTCCGGCCGCCAGTGGGTCGGGGGAATCTCCGTGATGGCGTCGATCCGTCCCTTGATGTTGCCCCAATACTCGCGCACCGACTGGGCGCGGGGAAAGAGACAGCTCATGCCGATGATGGCGATGGGTTCCGGGGTGCGTTCTTGTCTGGTCATGGTGTCACCGAATCCTGGGTAAAGTAAGCCCGCCGGTCGCGGAACGGTTCCGTGACCGGAGAGATGGGGCAATGGTCAGATGAAACTCCATGCTCCTGGGAAAAGCGGGAAATCGGACTGACATGCTACCACGGAAGGCGCGTTTTGGCGATGCGAATTTTCCGCCCAGGCCCCGGAACGACCGCCAGGTCCAGCTTCCGAAGCCTTGCCCCGCCCAAACCGGGTTCCCTTTCGCCGGAACGTCCGGTACCCTGGACCGGGCGGCCCGGGGGTCGACGGGAAAGGATGGCCCCGCCGGGGACGACCTTACTCGAGGGAGGCGGCCAGACGCTCCCGGAGCTGGTCGGCGGTCAGGGGCCGCAGGTCGGCGGCGGCGGCCGGCAGGGGGACGCCCTGCGCGCGCAGGAGACTGCCGCGCAGGATGACGGCCGCTCCGTACAGCAGATTGAGGGCGACCTCGGTCACCCGGCGGTTGGCCGGGGCCTCGAGGTGGGAGCCCTTGGCCCATTCGTTGAAAGCCCCCATGGCGGGGCCGCACCACACCTGGTAATCCATGCGGCGCCCCGGGTCCCCGGCGATGGCCCACTTGGGGGAATGGCCGAGATACCACCGGAAGACGAGGGCCATCAGGTGCTTGGGATCCTGTTCCGCCCGCCTGATCTGGCCGGGGTCGCGCTGGAGGAAGAAGGCGCGCGTTTGCTCCCAGATCTGGGAGAGCGGGGCGCGGAAGACGTTTTTCTCGAGGTTGTCGCGGTCGGCGGGGGAAAGGTCCTCGAGCCGGCCGTGGGCGACGTAGAGTTCGTAGAGCTTCCTGGCGCGCATGGCGAACATGGTGCCGCGCTTGAGGACCTGGACGGTGACCCCCATCTCGAACATGTCGCCGGCCGGGGCCATGGCGACGTCCGCCTGGCCGGACTGGGCGAGCATCTCCCGCACGGCGGCCGAGGTTCCCGACTCCACGCAGGACTGGTGCACCGATCCGTTGACCAGCCAGGCGGCGCCCATGGCAAAGGCGGCGGCCGCGGCCTGCGGGGTGGCGAGGCCGCCCGCCGCACCCACCCGCAGGGGAAGGGCGAAGCGGAACTGGGCCTGCTGGCGGTCCCGCAGGGCGAGGAAGGTGGGCAGAAGGCAGACGGCAGGCCGGTTGTCGGTGTGCCCGCCGGAATCCGCCTCGGCGGTGAGATCCTGGGCCATCGGCACCTCGGCCGCCAGCCGGGCCTGCTCGGGGGTGAGGCGGCGGGCGGCGACCAGCTCCAGGACGAGTTTCTCCGGCGGCGGGGCGAAGAACTTCGAGGCCACCTCCACCCGCGAGGCCTTGGCCACGATCCGGTTGGGGGTCACGATGCGGCCGTCGGGCCCGCGATGGATGCCGGACAGCCGATACCGCACGAGAGGCAGGGTGATGGTCAGGAAGGCCGACGCCTCGACCAGGCGGACGTTCCGCCGCAACAGCAGATCGACGAGAGCGTCCTCGAGGCCGGGCTCGTTGGGGCTGTGGATGAGGTTGACCCCGAACGGGATCGCCGGCGACACCCGCTGGAGGCCGTCGATGGCTTCCTCAACCCAGGCGGGGGACTGGCCGGCCGCGCCGACAAAGCCCAGCATGCCGGCCCTGCCCAGGGCCTCGGCCATGGCCGGGGAGCTGATGCCGTGGGCCATGGAGCCCCCAAGGTAGGGAAGGCGGAGTCCGAGGTCGGAGAGAAAACCCGGGTCG
>CAZKPI010000632.1:0-3376 GCA_964554555.1 uncultured bacterium | reverse complement strand
ACCCGCCGCCCCGGGGCCCCGACTGGCGCCCGCTCCCAAGCCGCCGGGCAAGCCGACCTAGCCCGGCCGCCACGATCGTGGTAAGATGCCTCCCATGATCGGGAGAGATACGTCCCGAAGGGTTTGGCGTCTCCGGACGAAGGGATTCACTTTCGTCGAGATTCTCATTGTCCTCACCCTGATGGGGCTCGTGGCGTTGCCGTTCACGCGGATGTTCGTCTTCGGGGTCCAGGGCAGTCACGAAAACGCGGAGGCCATCATTGCCCACAACCTGGCGCGCGAAAAAATCGAGGAGATCCGGTCGCTCCCCTTCGAGCTGGTCAAGGACGACTTCGAGAACTTCCGCACCGTCTACCGTGACCGGGTCGAGTTCGAGAAGGCGTTCGAAAGCCGGGCCGAGTTCGAGAAGATCTTCACGGATGTGCTCACCCGCGACGGCACCCAGGACCCGGACGGCAAGGAGACCCTCGACCGCCTCGCTCCCTTGTACAAGGCGGCCTACCGGCGCGATCTCGAAATCTACGGGGACGACCTGAAAGGGTTCCGCCGGGTCCTGGAGGTCGATGAGCGCTACGATTCGGCCATCCCCCCCCGCATGAAGAAGGTGACGGTGCGTGTCTACGACCGGCAGGGCCGCAAGCAGGCCGAGGTGGTGACCCTGGTGAGCCGCCACAAATGAGCCGCGCCTTCACCCTGGTCGAACTTCTGCTGGCCATGTCGCTGACCATCCTGGTCGGCGGCGTGATGTACCTTCTGCAAACCCAGGGGCTGAGCACGGTGGCCAAGGGCACCACCCGCCTGACCCTGCAATCGGAACTGCGGCGGAAGATGGAACGGCTGGTCACCGACCTGCGGGCGGCCAAGGAGGTTCTCGACATTCAGCCCGACATGATCAAGATCAGCCGGTTCCCCGAGCGCCAGGAGGACGAGGAGGAGATCCCCGCCCCGGTGACCGTCACCTACCAGATCGAGCGGAAAGGGAAGCAGGCGGTCCTGATGCGGACGGAGCGGGGGGAGGCCCCGGTCGAGATCCTGTCGGCCGAGCAGATCAACGACGATATCTTCTTCCCCTTTTTCGAAGACATCTCCCCGGAGGAAGGCCCCTCCTTCACCCCGTTCGACATGCACGCCAACGATTCCGACCAGCGGCGCCGGATCTCGTTCATCCGCATCCGGATGCGGATCCGGCAGGGCCGGGAGGCGATCTCCCTCGGCACCTCGGTGACACTGCGGACCGTCCATTCCCTGCTTCTGCAGCCCGGCTGGCATTTCCGCTGAGCCCATGGGCCTGCCCATCCTGCTGTGTGTTCTGTCGATGGGCACCCAGGCCATCCTCGGTCTGCTGGTGCTGGCCCGGGCGCCCGGACAGCGGGTCAACCAGCTGTTCGCCCTCCTGCTCCTGCTGTTTTTCTGGTGGTCCCTGGGGGAACTGCTGTTGATTTCCCTGCCCTTCAATTTGTTCCTCCCCAAACTGCTGTTCACCCCCATCCTCCTGCTTCCCTACCTGTTCGCCCGCTTCACCGCGACCTTTCCCCAGCGCTGGGCCGAAGCCCCCATCCTGCGGCCCGGGTGGCCGGGCCTGCTCCTTTTGGCGCCAACCCTGGTCC
This sequence comes from uncultured bacterium, assembly GCA_964554555.1. GTDB lineage: Bacteria > Muiribacteriota > Ozemobacteria > Ozemobacterales > Ozemobacteraceae > Ozemobacter. Next base: position 1,769 of record CAZKPI010000632.1, on the reverse strand, counting down.
TGCTCGGCCTGCTGTGGACCGACCGGCTGGTCGAGGTGTGGGAACCGATCGACAACGGCCTGCTGTTGGCTCTGGGCCGGTTCGAGTTCCTGGCCAAGGGGATCGTGGTCGGGTATCTGCTGTTGGCCCTGCACGCGCTGTCCACCGTCTGGAACCAGGTCGATTCCGAGTTCCAGATGCGCCGACTGCGCTACACCTTCGCCGCACTGGCCCTGCCGGGCACGGCGGGGCCGGTCTTCATCGCCCTCGGGCGCTGGTACATCTCGGGCTATACCGCCTACACCTTCGGGCTGTTTCCCACGCTCGGCATTGTCATGTCCTGCATCCTCGCCTATGCCATCCTGCGCTACCAGCTGATGGAGATCGACCTGATCTTCTCGATCGGCCTGGTCTACACCCTGCTGACCGCCCTTCTGGCCGGCTTTCTCGAGCTGATGGAGAACGGCCTGCAAAACGTCCTCAACCTGTCCTCGACCTGGTCGACCATCCTGTCGACGCTGGCCATCGCCGCCGTCTTCTCGCCGCTGAAGGACCTGATCGTCAGCCTGGTCGACCGGTTCTTCGGCAAGCGGTCCTTCGATGCGGCGGCCGTCCTGCGGCACCTCCTGCAGGCAATGCGGAAGGCCGGGTCGCCGGGCGAGGTGCTCGACACCCTGGTGCGGGAGATCGGGCTGGTGGTCGATCCCGCCAGTGCCGTGGCCCTGCTCCGGTCCGGAGCGATGGCCCGGGCCGGGGTCAGCCCGGAACCGCTTCCCGCCCTGCCCAGCCAGTGGCTGGCAATGGAAGAGATCGAGGCGGTCATTGAGGCGGGCGGCGAGCAGGCCGGTTTTGACCGCGACGCATTCCGCCGGTGGCGGGAAGCGGGATTCCGCCTCGCCTTCCCCCTGCGGCGCGGGGAGACGGTGGAGGGGGCGCTGTTCCTCGGCGCCAAGCGGGGCCGGGTCCCCTACTCCACCCAGGAAAAGACGCTGGTGGCCAGCGCCTGCGACGAGGTTGTCCCCATCCTGGACAACCTCGCCCTGCTGGCGACGATGGTGGCCCGAGACCGCGCCAGCCAGGAGATCGACTGGGCCCGCCAGCTCTACCAGCGGATTCAGGCCGACCAGCGGGTGACCAGGATCGGCGGGTATGAGGTGATCCTGTTCTCCTCACTGGCGCGGGAGATCAAGGGTGACCTGATCGACCTGCAGGACCGGCCCGGCGACCGGTTTCTGGCCTTGCATGACGCCTTCCATTCCGGCATCCTGGCCGCCCTCACCCTGCACCTGCTGTACAGCGCCCTGCGGTGCGCCCCTCCCGCCGACCGGATGGCCCGGGCCCACGCCGTGCTGGAACCGTTCACCGACCCACCCCTGCGCTCGGCGGTGACCTATCTGCAGTTGGATGAAGAGGCGATCACCCTGGTCAACGCCGGGAACCCCCCGCCCCTCCGGTTCGACCCGGCCGCGGGCTGGCAGGAGGCGGCGGGCCAGGGCCGGCCCCTCGGCCTCGCCGGCCCCGACCTCGCCCGGGCTGAGGTCCGACTGCCGCCGGGGTCCTTCCTGTTCTGCGCCACCAACGGACTGGCCAAGGCTTTCGGCGACCGGGAAGGGAAGGGCCTGCGGCGCTTCCTCGACGACCTTCGGGCGGCCGCAAGCATGCCCGGCTGTCACCAGGCCCTGCAGAACGCCCTGGCCGCCCTGCCCGACCGGGCCGGCTTCCCCGACGACATCACCTACCTCTTCCTCCGCGCGGCGGCCCCCGACGCCCCGCCCCCCGCTTGACGCGGG
>CAZKPI010000631.1:2519-3396 GCA_964554555.1 uncultured bacterium | reverse complement strand
CGGCGGCGGGAAAAGGGTTTCCGACAGGGCCAGGGGCAGGGGGTCGTGGGCCAGGTAGCGGCGCGGGGGTCGGAAATACTTGAACGGCGAGTAATACGACAGGTTGCCGATGCTGGCCATGTAGATGCAGGCATACCGCTCGACGATCGTGGCGAAGCGTGATTCCTCGTTGCCCGAGCGCATGACTTCGCCCCAGAATGGGTTGTAGCGCTTCTGTTCCTCGCCGATCAGGGCGGTGAGCTTTTCGTCGATCACGGCGATCCGTTCGCGCAGACCTTCGCGTTTCTTCTCGAGGGCGGGCGGGCGGTTCTCCCGCTTGTCCCAGAGTTCCTCCTTGATCTCGTAGACCTCGTTTTCGAGGCTGTCTTTTTCGGCCATCAGTTCGTTGATCTGCCGCTGAAGGTCGCGGTTTTGCTCGAGGGCCGGCACCTCGGTGGCCAGTTCCTGCACCACCAGTCCGGTGCGCCAGCCGGTGGTCTTCTTCAGGGTGATCACGTCGCCCAGGATGTGGTCGCCCAGGTAGAGGATCTCGGACGGCTGGAGGCCCAGGTCGCGCTCGAAGGTGCGGGCGTTGCCGCCCTGGTAGATGCCGCCCAGTTCCAGGGGGCCGTGGAAGTTTGACAGCAGGCCGGTCTTGGGGTCGACCCGCAAAAACTTCTGGGAATGCAGGAAGAAGTTCGGTTTGTTGCTGGTCACGATGATGATGTGGAACAGGTTTTGCCAGCTCGACTTCGGCAGGAAGGGGTCGAAGCAGTAGTGCATGACGGCCTGGCTGTACTCGAAGTCGGAATTGGTGATGAGCGCCAGCTTCTTGCCGTAGTGCCGGAACTTCTTCAGGGCCTCGGCGGCCAGGGCCTCATTCATGATGGTCTTTCGT
>CAZKPI010000631.1:0-2509 GCA_964554555.1 uncultured bacterium | reverse complement strand
CGACCGCCTTGCGGTCCTGGATCAGATATTTCTGCGGCTCGCGCACGACGAACCCCTTCAGACTGCCGTCCTGGTGCGTGTCGTCCACCAAAGTGCGGATGTCCTTGAACAGCGCGGGAAAGCTGACCGGGCGGCGTTCCTGCTCGAACCAGTCGACCAGCCGGGCGAACAGACAGCCCTCGGCCAGCGAGAACAGGGTGTGGATGATGTAGAAGCGCGGCTCGGTGAGGTCGATGCCCCGCGTGTCGTAGATGCGCTTCTGCTCGTCGATGGTCAGGGGGCGCGTGCCGTGCGTCGCCTTCTTCACGTAGCCGTAGCGGTTCACCTTCAGGAAGTTGCCGCGCTCGTGGTCGATGATCAGTCCGCGGATGATGAAGTTCGGGTCGAACTGCAGGGCCCTGATCTCGGGGGGGTAGCCCTTCTCGCTGATCAGGCGTTCGCGGACGATCTCGAAGGCCTTCCCTTCCAGGTTCGGGACGTTGTAGGTGGCGACCGTGTAGTCCATGTCGAACCCGATCATCTTGATGTTGTTGAAGTTGAGGGTGCGGTTGACGAACACGCGGTTCTCCGCCCCCACCATGGGTTGGTGTGCCATTCTTTCGTTTCTCCTGGCAGTCTGTTTCGTGATCAGGTAGGATACCACACCTGGAACCCTGCCGCAGGAGGGCCGTTCATGCTGACCAACCCGGTCCGGATGGTGCTGTTCGATTACGGGAACGTGATCTCGACGTTCGACCACGGACGTTTTTTGGGGAACCTCGAATCCCTCGGCCTGCGGCGGCGCGACGAGCTGTGGCGGTCGCTGGTCGAGGGCCCCGAACCGGTCCTGCTCCGGTTCGAAAGCGGCCAGGTCACTCCCGAGGTGTTCTTCGACCACCTCGGCCGGTTCTTTCCCGCCCCCGCGCCGGGCCAGGAAACCCTGATCGGGGCTTTCTGCGACCAATTCGAGCCGATCCGGCCCACCCGGGAACTCCTGAACCGCCTGCGCGGCCGCTACCGGATCGGCCTGCTGTCGAACACCAACGCCACCCACTTTGCCCGGGTGATCCGCGACGCCGAGGTCTTCCCCTGCTTCGACCAGGTCACCCTTTCCTTTGAGGTCGGGGCGATGAAGCCCGATCCGCGCATCTTCCGTGATGCCCTCGACAAGTTCGGCGGCCGCCCCGAAGAGGTGCTCTACCTCGACGACATCGCCGCCTACGTTGAAGCCGGCCGCCGCCTGGGATTCCAGGCCGTCCAGGTCACCGACCCGGCCCGGGTGATGGCCGAGGTGGCACGATCCCTGCTGTCTTGACCAGGCCTTGATCCATCTTTTGTCCGCTCTCCACTGCCATCCCTCGGGCAACGGGCGGACAGGGTCTGTTGCCGGTCGTCTGCCGGCGCGGGGAGGCACTGCTCTGCCCGCTGACCGGTGACGATTGACTGGAGGATGCGCGGTGATGAGCGCCCGATCCCTTCCTGCGGTATAATGCCCGGGGAGGGGGAGAGGACTTTCGCCCCGAGGGAGGACGCATGAAGGTCTATCAAGCCAGTGGGAACCTGGATTCGCGATCGTGGCCGGCCCTGGTCGGCTTCGGCCTGGGCGGGGCGCTGAGTGTTGGTCTCCTGGCGGGGATCATCACCCAGTTCATCGACCTGGTCATCGTCTTTCCCCTCGCCATGGGCATGGGGGTGGGTATTGCCATCAAACAGGGGGCCCGCTTCGGGCATTGCCGCAACCTCGCCGCCATCACCGTCGTCGCCTTTGCCATGGGCCTGCTCTGCTACGGGGTCAAACTCTATACCAACTACCGCACCAGCCGGTCCGAGGTTCTGGACCTGATCAAAACCGACATCCACAAGCGGATTGCCGAGGAGAAGAAGAGCGACGCGTCGTTCAAGGAACCCTCCCCCGCCGACGTGGACCGGATGGCCGACGAGGTCTACCGCGAGATCCTCGTCCAGAAGACCGGCAGTTCGGGGTTCATGGGGTGGTTCAAGATGCTCCTGCAGAGCGGCATCTCACTCTCGCACGGGGGCGGCAGTCGCGGCGGCCTCAACCTGGGGTATGTCGGCTCCCTCATCCTCCTGGCGGTCGAAGCCCTCCTGGTCGGGTTCATGGCCTACTCCGCCGGCCTCGACCAGATGAAGGAACCCTATTGTGAAAAGTGCTACCGCTGGGCCGAGCTGGCCTGGCGGGGCATCACCAACCTCAAGACCCTGGGTGCGGTGGCCGAGACGGTCAACAACCTGACCCCGGCTTCCGAGCCCCCGGCCGGACTGCTGGCCGCCCTTCCCCCGGCCGACGAAAACGGCGAACACGGCCGGATCGAATTGCGCCTGTGCGAGGGATGCAAGGAAGGCTACCTGTCCGGGTTCGCCATGACCCCGCGGGCTGACGGCAAGGGCCTCGATACCGCCGCGGTCTTCGAGAACCTCGTCTGCCCGCCCCAGCTGGTACTGACGATGCTCCGTCCCGCCGCCGCCGCTGACGCCGACGAGGGCTCCGTCCGCCCCCCCGCGGGTCCCG
>CAZKPI010000630.1:0-3398 GCA_964554555.1 uncultured bacterium | reverse complement strand
CGCCGCGGCGGGGCAGGTTCGGCGCGGGAGCCGGCCGGGACGGGGCGACCGGTTGCTTCGCCTTGCGAGCCTTGTTTCACCGGGGACGTCTGCGGGCGGTGCTCATCGGGGCCGGCCGGTCACCAGGCGGCAACCGCGCGCGGCGGCCTGGCCTCCGACCGTTCCGGGGCGGGCCCGGACCGTTCAGCCGCGAGCGGGAACCGGTTCCTGGCGCGGCGTCTCTGGCAGGACGGGCAGTCGGGCGAGGAGGGCGGCCAGGTCGCGGCGGAGGCCCTCGTCCCGCGACAGGCCGGGGAGCTGCTGCAGGAGACTGCGAACGATCGTGCTCAGCAGAAGGAAGATGACGGCGGGGAAGACCAGGCAGTCGAACAGGTAGCCGGCGATGAGCCGGATCGTACTGCGGGCCATGGTTCCCGTCTGGGCCCGGAAGGTGTTGACCAGGCCGAGCAGGTGGTCCTTGGCGGCGGTGACCATGCCCGTCACCTTCCACAGCGAATCAAACCATCCTGGCGGTGCGGCCGGCGCGGCGGGCAGGCCGGTCTTTTCCGGATCGAGGTCCTGGCTGGTCTTCTCGAAGGTGACGAGGGCCTCGTCGATCAGGGGGGCGGTGATCCGCTCTGACAGGCGGGCGGCGGCGAAAACCGAAAGGGGAAGGACCAGGTAGAGGGCGAGGGTGACGGTCAGCAGAATGGCGGCGGGGCGGTGGAAGAAGTGGCGCCGCCTCTCCGGGGCGAGGCCCGCCGCCAGGGCGTGCAGGGCCGCCAACAGCAGGAACGCGGCGAGGAACCCGTGGCCGTACAGCCGCGCCGTCTCGCAGATCAGCCGCGTCAGCAGGAGGATCACGCTCCCCGCCAGGGTGGTCCGCCAGGCAAGGTCGACGTAGTCGTAGATCGATTGGACCAGGTCGCCCAGTTCCAGGTCGAATCCGACCCCGACGCTCGAGCCCTCGATCACCGCCAGGCCGCTTTTGACGGCCGACAGGACGAGGAACCCGCGCGTGGCTTTTTCCCCTGCCGCCTGCAGGTAGGCGTCGTTGCGCCCGGCCAGCCAGTCCAGACCGAGGGGCCCGGCCATCCGGTCGAGCGTGCCGTTGACGGCCAGGACCGCGGCACCGAAAAGGACGGCCGCGAGCACCAGGAAGGGAAGTCGGGATGTCATGGGGTCCTCCTCACACGATTCGGGGTCAGATGCCCTGATTCTACCAGCAGGCCGGAAGGAACAGGAGAGGCTGGGAGGCTGAGCCTGGACGGGGGAGGGAGGCTCAGCTTCACGTCGGGCATGCGCTGGTTTGGTCCTCCTGGCCTTTGTCCGTGCGTGTTCATCCGCGGCTGCACCCGCCCTGGCCGATTCGCCGGCGGGAATCGTGGCGGGCGCGGCCGCCCCGGTTTCAGGAACCCTGGGGGGCGGCCTTCAGGAAGCGGAAGTCGCCGTCGCGCCGGGTGATCCCTTCCTCGTCGAACCGGGCCAGCAGGAGCAGGCAGATCTTGCGGTTCCCCTGGACCAGGTCGCGGAAGTCGCTGACCCTGATCCCCTCGGTGGGCCGTTCCTGCAGGCGCGCCACCAGCTGGCGCCGGCACGCATCGACCACGGTGTGGTGGAGGTAGTTCGCCTCGACCTTGATGACCCTGCCGGCCTGGACCAGGTGGTGGAGGATCCCGCCGAGTTCCTTGTCGCCGAGCCCGTTGCGGCTGGCGAGGGCTTTGATCTCGCTCATCAGCGGGGTCTGCATGCCGCAGTTGCGCAGGAATTCCTCGATGACAGCGACGCTTCTGGCCAGCCGCGGATCGACGGCGCCGTCGTCCTCGAACCGGAACCAGGTGCCCGCGCTCTCGCGGAGTTTCTGGCGGTCGAGCAGGCCCCGGACGAGCGACAGGATGACCTCATCATGGGCGGGGCGCCGCTCCAGGCGGAGGTGGGAACGCAGTTCGTCGAGGTCGATGCCGCGGGCGGACAGGGGGTTCCGCTGGCGGTGGTCGCCGGCCGCGGCCAGGATGGCGGCCCGCAGGGCGTCGAGGCAGGTGGACGAGGCCAGCACGGGGCCCTCCTTCGTCGGCACCTGGGTCACCCCGCGCAGGGGGCCGGCGGCGATGGCCCGGGCGACGCTGTCGGGGGCGACGTTGAGCCTGGCGGCCACCTCGGCGAGGGTGAGAGGGACCGGAGCCTTGCGGACCTCGGCGGCGACCAGCTCGTCGAGGCGGCTTTTGGCGATCAGGGAGAGTTCTTTGATCAGGCGCTCCGGCCGGCGCCGGTGGTGGAGGGGGGCGGCGTCGATGATCTCGCCGCCGCCGATGGTCAGGTCGCAGGATGAGTTGCGGACGACGAACCGGTCCCCGCGCTGAAGGAAGGAGGGTTCCTGCAGGTGGATCTGGACCAGGGCCGTTTCCCTGCTGGCGACCCGGTCGCGGTCGATCAGGTGGATGCGGGCCTGGAGCTCGGCCGTTCCCGCGTGGAGGACGACCTGCGACCAGAGGCCCAGCGCGGTGTCGGGGGCGTAGACGGTCAGGGTGGCGTCGACCAGCGTGGTCGCCGGCAGGGGCCGGTCGGCCAGAAGCATGCCGCGCCGGAACTCCGACCGTTCCAGGCCCACCAGGTTCAGCGAGGCCCGGTCGCCGGCCTGCACTTCGTCCACTTCCCCGCCGTGCCGTTCCAGGCGCCGCACCCGCAGTTCGCGGGCGCCCCGGCCGAGCAGGAAGACGGGGTCCCCCTGGCGGAGGCGGCCGCCGATGACGGTGCCGGTCACCACGGTGCCGAAGCCGCTGATGCTGAAGAGGCGGTCGATGTAGAGGCGGAACCGCCCTTCGGCGGGCCGGTTCCGGGTCTGGTCCGCCATCCGGTCGATGGCCCGGCGCAGGTCCTCGATGCCCGCCCCGGTCTTGGCTGAGACCCGCATGACGGGCGCGTTCGCCAGGAAGGAGCCGGCGAGAAACTCGCGGACGTCGGCCTCGCACAGGTCGAGGAACTCGGCATCGACGAGGTCGGTCTTGGTCAGGACGACGATGCCCTGCCGGATGCCGAGGATCTCCATGATCTGCAGGTGCTCGCGGGTCTGCGGCATCACGCCGTTGTCGGCGGCGATCACCAGCAGAACCAGGTCGATGCCGCTGGCCCCGCCGACCATGGTGTGGATGAAATCCCGGTGGCCGGGGACGTCGATGATGGCCAGCTGTCCGCCGTTCGCCAGGGGGAGGTGGGCGAACCCGAGGTGGATGGTGATGCCCCGCTCGCGCTCCTCCTTGTGGGTGTCGCACTCGATGCCGGTGAGGGCGCGCACCAGGGCGGTCTTGCCGTGATCGACGTGGCCGGCGGTGCCCAGGATCAGGTGCTTCATGCGTCGCGGCGGCGGCGAACCCGCTGGCGGCCCGGCGGGGCCCGGGGAGGCCGTGGCCGCGGGGCGGGCG
>CAZKPI010000629.1:0-3420 GCA_964554555.1 uncultured bacterium | reverse complement strand
CGCCCTGCGGGCCGGCGATGCCGAGATCGGCAACCGTCTCCCCTCCTGGTTCGTCCCGGTCTGCCGCCGTTTCCCCGCCGAGGAGCGCCCGGTGCTGGAGCGGTTCGCCGACGGTTTCTACCGGAAGGCCCTGGCCAAGTTCCGTACCTGCTATCGCAACCCCCTCGAGCACGGCGACTACGAGAACTTCATCGACGGGGCCAACTACCTCGACTGGTGCCGGTTCATCTACGGGTCAGGCTCCCTGGCCAACCTGTGGCAACGAGGGGTGGAGCCCGACCAGGTCCAGCCCAAATACTTCGGCTGGTTCACCCAGCTCCTCAACGCCTGGATCCCACGCCACCCCGACGGCACCCCGGCCGCCTGACCGGACCCGGAGGCGGGCCTGCCCCCGGCCCCGCTTCGCATCGGACTTCAGGAGAGACCAGGCTGAGGGCTACCTGGTGAGAACGGAGATGGCCAGTTTCTGGACCTTCTCGATGGTGGGGGGCGGGATCTTGAAAATCAATTCCACGTTCCGTTCCTTCAGGTCGATACATCGCATCTGGTCGGCGAGGATCACCCCTTGGATCTTGAATCCCTCCGGGATGGGGACCTCGAAGGGATAGCCCTTCACCTGGGAGGTGATCGGACAAACCACGGCCAACCCGACCTTCTGGTTGTAGCGGAACGATGACAGGATGATCCCGGGGCGTCGTCCGGCCTGTTCATGACCCAAAGCCGGATCGAGACTCAGCCAGACGATATCTCCCCGGTCCGGAATGAACCTTGCCATGGGGGTTTACCAGATTTCCCGGCCGACGGGGCGACCGAAATCGACCAGTTTATGCACATTCCTGCGGTTCACCTTGTCGAGCAAAGCGCCAAAATCGATGTCGTCGGTGCTCGGCTCGATCAGCAACGCGCCATCTTTCAGAGAGATGTCGACCACCGAATGGTTCTCCAACCGGATCTCAGTGGCAAAGGCTTTGGGGATTCTGATGGCCAGACTGTTTCCCCACTTCTGGATTTTTGCTTTCATCGGTTCACCTCGGTGCGTATCTACAACAATGATACGCCGCCGGGCCTGGCCCGTCAACCAAGGGTCACCCAGGCGGGCCGTTTCGCCGGGGCGCCCGGGGTGTCGATCCTGATCTGCGGGGCGGCATCTGCTCCCCCTTGCCGGCCGCCGCCCGGAGGACAGGTTGGGGTGGTGCCCGGAGCGGTCCTTGCGGTCGGCCGGGGGGCCACGGTCTGTCCTTTCCGGCGCCCAGGCCTGGAGACGACGAGGCCGAACGATGAATGACCCGGCTTTCCTTTTGCGGGCGATTGGATTAGGATGGCCGCAACCCCGGCGGGAAAGCAGAGGAGGCCTGCCGCCGACGGCGGCGGCGGGGCGGTGGCGGATGAAGGGTTCAGGCTTGCAGGACCTGCAGAACGCTCGTGATGAGCGGGCCCTGCCGATCGATCAGGTCGGGGTCAGCGGCCTGCGGGTGCCGATCGTGGTGCTCGACCGCCAGCGGGGCCGCCAGGAGACGGTGGCCCGGATCACCCTTTCGGTGAATCTGCCGCATCATTTCAAGGGAACGCACATGAGCCGTTTCATCGAGGTGCTCAACCGGCATCGCGGTGAGGTGACGATGAACACGGTGCCGGCGATTCTGGCTGACCTGAAGGCGTGCCTGGCGGCCGAGAGCGCCATGGTCGAGGTGGCCTTTCCCTATTTTCTCGAGCGGGAGGCCCCCGTCTCGAAGGCGACGGCCCTGATGGATTATGAATGCCGCTTCGTCGGCGAGGCCAACGGGCGGCGCGACGATTTCATCCTGGGGGTGACGGTGCCCGTGACCAGCGTGTGCCCGTGCAGTAAGGCGATCAGCGAGTATGGGGCCCACAACCAGCGCGGCCGGCTGGAGATCCAGGTGCGGTGCCGCCGGAAGCGGTCGGGGGGCCGCGACCTGGTCTGGATCGAGGAGTTGATCGAGATCGCGGAAGCATCGGCCTCGGCCCCGGTGTTCGCCCTGCTGAAACGCTCCGATGAGCGGCACGTCACGATGCAGGCCTACGACCGCCCCGTCTTCGTCGAGGACATGGTCCGCAACGCGGCCGGGATGCTGAAAAACGACCCCCGCATCACGTGGTTCCGCGTGTTGGCCGTGAACCAGGAGAGCATCCACAACCACGACGCCTTCGCCCGCCTCGAGTGGCGGCGGCCGGGGCCCCGGCGGGCCGCCCGTCCCCCTCGCTGACGGGAGCGCGGCCTCTTTTGAGGTGGGGGCCGAATCCGGCGCCTCGATCACTGGGGACCACCGCCCTTGCCCCAGCCCCGGATGCCCCATGCCTTCCCGACCCATCTCCGGCCTGGGGAAAGAGATGACAGGCCGGCCGGCCTGCCCATCACCATCAGGTGAAGGTTTCCTTGGCGATGCTTCCGATGGCTTCGGTGGAGAAAAGGTCGAAGAGGCCGCCGATGACCCCGCCCAAGATGGGAATCGACTTGCCGAGATTGATCAGGCCGGTCTGGCCGAACTTGGTCACCAGGCGGAAGCCGACGGCCTTGTTGATCTGCTTGATCACTTCGAAAGAGAGGCGTCGGATCACCTGTTCGGTGAGTTTTTTGCCGATCTGGATGCCGACGTGCTTGAGGATTTCCTTGGCTTCTGACCCGCAGAGGCAGACGAAGACGAGGGTTTTCACCTGGTCCTGACGCGGGTCGAGGCCGCACATGATGGCGATGGCGGCGATCATTCGCACCTGGACGAACAGGACGCTGGAGATGTTGGCGGGAATGGCCACGGGAAGGGTCAGGATGCCGCCCAGACCAGTGATGAAGCCGGAGGTGGCCGCCTTGGTGTTTTGCCACCGGATGAGGGAATCGATCCGTTGGCCGAGGGGGGCGCTGGTGCGGGAATAGTCTCGGGCCAGGTCATAGGCGGAATCGATCCCGGGCACCCCCGGGTCGAGGGCCGTGTCGTAGGACCAGGCCAGGGCCTTGTTGATCATGCCTTCATCGACGTTGGCCATGTCGTGTCTTCCTCCTTCACCGGGGTGCATTCGTGAGCCCTTGATTGGGGGAAGGCCGTCAGCCAACGACGATTCAAAATTCCGGCCAGGGGAACTTGGGGGGGGCGGAAAAATGGGTTCGGCGCGGTTATGGACGAGCCTCCAAGTCTTCTTCCCCCCCCTCACTTTTTCCGGTTCATCAATTCCTGAATGGCGTTCGTGTAAAACGCCCGTTTGTCCTCATCTGGTGCATGTTTTGCCATAAGCTCCAGTGCTCGTATCAATCTCTTGCGAAGCTCCTCATTTTCCTTTTTGATCTCACAGGAGGCACAAGCATCCATTTTTCCATCTCTCCCACAGGTTGGCATCAAGCTTTCGGTTCTCGCCAGGACTGCCAATTTATGGACGAAACCCCGCTCCAATCCCCGATGTGGTGGGGAA
>CAZKPI010000628.1:0-3423 GCA_964554555.1 uncultured bacterium | reverse complement strand
CCCTCCCTTCCGTCCCGACCGTTCGGGCCCTCGCCGGCCCCCAGACCTCCAGGGGCCGGGGCGGCCGCCCCCCGGCCGCCGCCGGCCTCGCCGCCTTCGGCGAGATCCTGACCCTCGAGGAGGTGGCCGGCTACCTGCGCCTCACCATCGATCAGGCCCGCCGCCTCCTCGGCGACCTTCCCTACCTCAGCGTCGGGGGTGTCGTCCGCATCCGCCGCCGCGCCTTCGAAGCCTGGCTCGACCGCCTGGAAGAGGATTCCCGCCATGCCGCCCGCGAACCCGCCCCGCCGGTCCTGCGCTGTCAGGACCTCATCTGAAACGAAGGAGGGTGCCATGTCTTCCCAGCTGAAAGAGTCCGTCGCCGCGTTCTCCGAGAAGTTTGGCTTCCTGCTCGGGTCCGGAGTGCCCCTGGTCCCCTCGCTCGAGACCATCCTCGCCGAGGTCGCCGATCCGCGCCTGGAGGAGGTCATCCGCCAGGTCCTGGCCCGCATCGGCGAGGGCACCGGCTTCGCCGAGTCCCTGGCCGCGTTCCCCGACGTCTTCTCACCCTCCTACCTGGGCATGGTGCGGGCGGCCGAGAGCCAGGGAATCCTCGACACCATGATGGGGAAGATCGCCGCGGGGGTCCGGGAAGGCATCATCCCGGTCGGCGGTCCCGCCCTCGCCGCCGGTGATCCCGCCACCGCCGAGGCCCGCGCCGCCGTCGACCGCCTGTTCGACCTGGCCGTCGCCCGCGAGGCCACCGACCTGCACCTGGTGCCCACCCCCGCCGGCCTCACCGCCAGCTGTCGGATCGCCGGCCGGCTGGTCGAGCTCGAATCCTTCCCGGCGGCCCTGCGGGAGCCCATCACGGTGCGGGTCAAGTTCCTGGCCCACCTCGACCTCGCCGAGAAGTGGCTTCCCCAGGACGGCCGCGCCCAGCTGACCGCGGCCGGCAAGGCGATCGACGCCCGCGTCAACGTCCTGCCCGTGGCCCTCGGCGAGAAGATCACGATCTCCCTGCTGAGCCGCGAGCCGTTCCGCCTGACCCTCGACCGCCTGTTCACCGACCCCGCCGACCGCGCCGCCTTCCTCGACCTGATCGGCGCCCCCGCCGGCCTGGTGATCATCGCCGGCCCCCACGGGTCGGGCAAGACCACCACCGCCTATGCCGCCCTGCAGACCCTCCACGAGCAGGGGAAGGCGGTCACCTCCATCGAGTCCCCCGTGGGCATGATCGTCGAGGGCGTGGCCCAGGCCCCCGTCCGCCCGCACCTCGGCCTCGACTGGCACCAACTGCTCAACGCCTTCGACCGCTCCGACCCTGACGTCCTGTTCGTCGGCGAGATCCCCGATGCCGAAACCCTCGGCCGCCTGCTGAAGATCGCCCTGGGCGGCCGCCTCGTCATCGCCTCGATGCACGCCGACGACGTGCCCGACGTCTTCCGCCGCCTCCTGGATCTGCAGGCTCCGCCCCACCTGCTGGCCTCGGCCATGGCCGGGGTCATGGTCCAGCGCCTCGTGCGCAAGGTCTGCCCCGACTGCGCCGCCGCCGCCCGGGTCAAAAAGGCCGACCTCGCCGCCTTCGGATGGCGCGGCGACAAACCCAGGGCCCGCGACGGGAAGGGATGCGATCACTGCAACCGCTCCGGCTACCGGGGCCGGCTCGCCCTCTACGACGTCTTCCGGCCCGGCAAGGCGTTCAAGGACATCCTCGCCCAGGGCGACCCCGCCCGCCTCGAGGCCGCCTTCGCCGACCCCGGCCGCCGCACCATGGCCCGGGCGGGGGCCGCCCTGGTGGCCGACGGCCAGACCACCCTCGCCGAGCTTGCCCGCGTGCTGGGCAACCCCGGCCGGAACTGACCCCTGACCGATGCTCACCCCCTCCGCCCGCCTCCCGGGCCTGGGGGGTCAGCGGGCTGGCCAGCTCCGCCGCCGGGGCGCCCGGCCGGAATGGCGGTGAAGCCCCCTCCTGCGGGCGGGTACGGGCGCCCGGGTCCTCCCTGCCGTCGTCCGGGGCTGGTTCCCCGAGCCCGTCAGGCGAGGTACCCCGTCAGCGAGCGGTCATCGTAGAAGCCGGCCGGCCTGAGCTCGGGGAAGGCCCCTGGACAGGCGCGGAACTGGTGAAGACGGAGGTGGGTGCACAGGTCGCAGGCCGAGGCGTATCCCGCCAGCGGCCGGAAACCCTGGCGGCAGGCCCCCTCGACCGCCCCCCCGAGGTCGCCGGCCGCCAGCCTCTCCAGCAGGGGATACCGGCCCAGGTCGATGGTGCCCGGGATGTCGCTGATCGGCAGGCCGATCCCGGCGCACAGGCCGGGGACGTACGTGCCTTCCCCATCGACGTGGAAATGCGAGGTGTCGGCCAGCCGCTCGCGGCACGGAGCCCGGGCGGCCACCCTCTCCCAGGGAGCCTGCCGGCCGTGGGCGGTCAGATACCGCCCGGCCCGGCCGCCGCTCGTGAGCCAGTAGCGGTCGGCCAGGCCCAGGGCATAGCCCGGCGGGCGGCCCGCCAGGAAGGTCTTCCAGTCCAGGCGGGAGCGCGGGTCGACCTCGGCCAGGTCGGCGGCGAAGTCCGGAATCCAGACGAAGGCCCCGCCCGGCAGGGTGTCGGCGGCGGCCTGCATCAGGATCCGGGTCTTGCCATGCGGGACGAACTCCGCGTGAAAGGGGGACAGGCTGACCAGTACCGCTGTCAGGCCCAGTTCCGCCAGTCCGCCCAGGACCCGGGCCGCCTGGTCCCGGTCTTCCACCCACGACGAGTTGGTCTCGACGTACTCGAGCCGCATGCCCCGCCGCCGCAGTCCTGCCACGGTCGCCTGGAGGCGCGGCAGGTTCAGGAACGGCTCGCCCCCGCCGATGTGCCAGGTTGCCCCCGGCGCCCGGCTGGCCAGCAGGTCGAGAAGGGTCTCCCAGGCGGCCCCGTCGGCCGGCTCTCCGTCCCGGCGGTGGGGGCCGCATCCGTACAGGCAGTGCCGGCAGGTCGACCCGCACCTCCAGGATGGCACGAGGCCCCCGCCCCGCAATGGTCCGATCTCCAGTCTTCCGCCAGCCGGCATGGTCCTCCTCCTTCGCGGTCCCGATTTCGTTCTCGGACCTGGTCTTGGTCAGCTTTGACGTTGGACGGGCCGAACGAAAATGGGGCGCCGCGGATGGATGCGGATGAATGCGGATGAACGCGGATGAGGGCGAGATGGTATCAGAGGAAATCGGCGTTCCTCCGCGGCAACAGCACCGGTTCCTGCTTCTGGCGTGAAGCCCTCCGGCCATCGACCAGCCTGACCATCCATCCCTGACCGCGGACAGGACTTTCCCGCCTGGCGGGAAGCAGGCCCCCGGCGGGCGGCCGCCCGTGCCTGGCCGCCCCCCCCGTTGCCCGGTGTCCTGCCTGGGGCGATGACCCGCCGGCCCCGTTGACCGGCGCGGGGCGGAAGCCCCGTGGCCCCC
>CAZKPI010000627.1:1598-3428 GCA_964554555.1 uncultured bacterium | reverse complement strand
CCTGGCCGCGGCGGCCTGGCCGGCCTCGATCACCTGGTTCCAGAAGGCCTGGTAATCGTCCCAGCCGTTCGCCGCCGCGTGGGCGGCGGCCCGTTTCGCCTCGTCGAGGAGGGCGGCGAGAGCCGGGTTGAGGCCGGCCAGGGCGGGGTGCGCGGCGAGGGTGGCGGGGGGCGGCGGGGCCTGCCCGGCCAGAAAGCGGACGTCGTCGCGCAGGAGCTGGCGGGTCTGGTTGTCGGTGCGCAGAACGCCCTGCCAGTCGACCACCTGGGCGGCGTGGAACAGCCATTCCCGTTCGGGCGGCAGGCCGCGCGCGGCCAGCACGCGGAAGGCGTTCAGGCGGGGGGTGGTGGAGGCGGGGTCGGCCATCGTCCGGGTGAGCCACGCTTCGAGGCGGGGGAAGAAGGCCCCGGCCGCCAGTCTCATCGCCGGCGAGTCGGTGGCCAGCAGGGTGCGTTCGAGCAACGGGAACCGGTCGAGCGCGGCGGGAAGGGAGGCGGGGTCGCTGGCGGCGGCGAAGAAGCCGATGGCTTCCTGCAGGAGGGGCGAGTCTTCGGGGCCGGGTGAGAAAAGGACCTCGGCCCGGTAGACCGCGGCGGCATCGACCGGGCGGCCGGCGAGGGGCAGGAGGCGCAGGGCGTTCCAGCGCAGGGCGCGGTTGGCCTCGTCGGTCGTCGCCAGGGCCTGCTCCAGGACCGGGCCGAACCGGTCCAGGCAGTGGCTGGCGAGGAAGGCGCGGGGCTCGTCCAGTCCATCGTCCGGGGGATAGTTCCGCAGGAAGTAGTCCATCGTTTCGACGAACCCGGGGTCGGCCGGGAAACTGGCCGGTTCGAAGGCGGCGCGGGCGTGCATGAACAGGACGCTCTTGGGGCCGTTGATGCCCGTGCGGTGGTAGAACCGGGCGATGCGTTCGATGGTGGCCGGCCGGGTCTTCTGTTCCTCGGCCAGGCGGTCGAGCCGTTCCTCGGCCTGGCGTTTGCCGGCGAAGCCTTCCTCGGCCAGAGCCCCGGCCTCGGCCAGGGTGACCTCCGCCTCGAGGTCGGGCAGTGGCCCGAGCGAGCCGAACCGGGTGCGGTAGTCGTCGAGGAGTTCCCGGGCGGCTGAGGCCTGGTGGCGGTCAAGCGCTTGCCGGACGGCCAGCTCGAGACTGCGGTTGAGCAGTTCTAGCCCCTGGGCGTGGTTGGGGGAGTCGGCCAGCAGTTGCGAGACAGCGGTGAGGGCCCGGCGGGGCTCACCGGTGTTGAGGGCGCGGTTGGCCTCGAGGAGCTGGGGCGGGATGGAGGCCTTCCAGGTCCAGAGGATGGCCAGGCAGGTGGCCAGGGCGAGGGCGGTGATCAGGATGACCACCGGCAGGGGAAGGGAAGGGGCGGGGGCGGCGGCGCCCAGGCTCATCTTCTTCTGCTGGCTGGCCAGTATCTTCTGGAACTGCTCGGAATCGAGGTCCTGGACGACCCGGTAGATCTTCAGGGCTTCGGGGACCCCCTTCAGCCGGAACTCGCCGACCAGGCTGGTGGGGACCTCCTGCTTGTTCATGGCCAGGTAGGTGGCCTCGGTGAACCAGATCTCGTTGCCCTCGGTGATGTGCTCGACGCGCGAGGCGATGTTCACGGCCTCGCCCAGCACGTCGCCGTCGGTGAGGGAGACTTCGCCGGTGTTGATGGCGATGCGGATCTCGATCCGCTCCTCGACGGGGGCGGTACGGTTGTAGTCGCGCAGGCGGTCCTGCATCATCAGGGAGCACAGGACGGCGTTGGTCGGGCTGTCGAAGGTGAGCAGGAAGGCGTCGCCGATGGTCTTGACCACCCGGCCGCAGTGCCGCTCGATGACGGGGAA
>CAZKPI010000627.1:0-1588 GCA_964554555.1 uncultured bacterium | reverse complement strand
GATCGGCCTCAGCAGAGCGTCGTGCTTTTCCCGCAGTCTGACCGCGAAATCGCGCCCCCCCTGCGAGGTGCGCTCGGTGAAGCCCTTGATGTCGGTGAAGACGACGCTCAGCAGTCGTGACGGCATGTTCTCTCTCCCGGGCGGGGATCCGCTCGGGAGTAGTGTAACACAGGATCAGCGCAGGGAGGGCAGGAGGGCGTCGGACCAGGTCAGGCCGAACCGGTTGTAGAAGGCGGCGATGACCGCCGGCCGGCGGGCGACGGTTCCCCGGCAGAACACGGTGACGATCCGCCGCGACGGGCCCGTGCGGCCGAACCCGGCGAACCAGACGGCTCCGTCGTGGGTGCCCGTCTTGCCGAACAGTTCCACGGCCGGGTCGGGGCTGGGCCAGCGGAGGGCCTCGATGAGGG
This sequence comes from uncultured bacterium, assembly GCA_964554555.1. Classification (GTDB taxonomy): domain Bacteria; phylum Muiribacteriota; class Ozemobacteria; order Ozemobacterales; family Ozemobacteraceae; genus Ozemobacter. Next base: position 1,178 of record CAZKPI010000627.1, on the reverse strand, counting down.
TGTTTCGCACCCCGGCGGGGTCGGGCAGGCGGCCGGCGGCGAGCCGTTCGAGGAAAGCCTGCTGTTGACGCGGGGTGAGCCGAAGCTTCCCGCCCTTGACGACGGGGGCCCAGTCCTTGCCCAGCCAGCCCGCCAAAGCGTCAGGCGAAGCGTAGCCACTGCGGCGGAGAAACTCCTCGATGGCCGGACGGCCAGCTTTCGGGGCGGCCGCCCGAAAGAAGGCGTTGCTGGAATAGAGCAGGGCCTGGTGCAGGTCGAGCGCGAAGGTGCCGGGGCCCAGGTGGGGGTCGCGGCAGTCGAGGCGGGTTGTCGACGCGACCACGCCGCGCTCGAGGGCGACCCAGGCCAGGACGATCTTGAAGGTGGAAGCGGGGCAGAAGGGCCGGTCGGCGAGGGCGGGGTTGCCGGCGACCACCTTGGCCGGTTCGGCGTCCGAGCTTTCGAGGATGACGAAATCGTCAGCGGGAAGGGCGGCGGCCTTCCTGCCCGGCGCGGGACGGGCGTTTCGCGTGGCGGCTCGCGGCGGCAAGGAAGCGGTGCCGACCGTCGGCCGGTCGGGCTCCGGCGGCGGGGCGGCCCTGGCCAGGGCGGGAACGGCGGCCAGGATCAGGACGAGGAACAGGAAGGCAAGGGCGGCGTGGCGGGGCCACCGCGATCCCCGGGGCCGGGGGCGGATACGGACATGGCCTGCCATCCCTCTGGCGGGGGAAACCGGGGCGGCGATCCGGCCTTGACCCGCCGCGCGAGCGGGAGGTCGTCGGCCTTCCCCGACAGCGGATTCCTGAGCCCGGCGCCGCCAGCCCTGGCGGAAAGCCACGATTCCCCTGGCGAAGGTTGGGGATCGCCGGGTCCCGGTCACGGCCGCCCCTCCGGGCCAGAATGACGGGGGAAGGGCGCCGCTGGTGGTGTTCATGGAAGGTTCTCCGGCAGAAGGACGACGCGGGCGGGGCGGCCAGCCTCCAGGTGGAGCAGGCCGAGAACCTTTCCATCGGACAGGGCGAGGACGGCCGCCCCGTGCCAGGCCGGGGGAAGGCCAAGGGCGGGATCGACCAGCCAGGACCCGTCGGGGGCGGCCGTCAGGCGCGACGCCTGCAGGGGAAGGGGCGGGGTCTGCGGGTCGCCCACCGCGCACGCGTCCTCGGGCGCCGTTGGCCGCCGCCGCCGTCCGGCCGGCCAGG
>CAZKPI010000626.1:0-3428 GCA_964554555.1 uncultured bacterium | reverse complement strand
CGGCGAGGGGCAGACCTTTGACGAACACCGGTTCTTCGGCCTTCCTTCCGAGGAGCAGTGCCGCTGGTTCGATTCCCTCCAGACGGTCGAGGGGGTTCCCGCCGCGGCCGGCGCCCTGCGGGCCGCCCTCGCCGGCGACCGGGCCGACAAGCGGGTGAGGGAAGCCGCCTTGCGGGCGGCAACCCGTCTCGGGGTGGGGGAGTTCGGTGAAACCGCCCGTCACTGGCTCCAGGGCACCGATGAAGGGCTGGTGACCGCCGCGCTCGACTACCTCGGAACGATGGCCCCCGAGAAGGTGCTTCCCCTCCTGGGGCGCTTCCAGGCCTCCCCCCACCTGCGGATCCAGCTGGCCGCCCTGCGGGTGCTGGCCGCCCACGAGCCCGAGCAGGCGGTGGCGCTGGCCACCGCGATCCTGAAGAATCCCAACCCCCGTCAGCGGGCCGCGGCTGTGTCGGCCCTGCTGACCTTCGACCTCCCCCTGATCCGGGAACCGTTGGTTGACTTCCTGGAATCGTCGCGCGACTCCGGCCTGCTCGAATCGATCCTCGTGCTGTTCAAAAACAACCCCGACCCCGACAACCTGTTCCTGCTCTATCGCCTGCAGAGATGTTTCTCCGGGGAAACCGCCGCCCAGGTGGAGGCGGTGGCGAAGGAGACCGCCAGCCAGATCGAGGAACTTCAGCTGGTCCAGCCGGGTCAGCTCGAAGCCCTGGTGGCGTCGTTCCCCGCGCGATGGCAGGAGGCCCAGGCCCGGAAGGCCGCCCCCCCGGTCTATGCCCGAAAGCGCTCGCTTCCCGGCCGCCCCGGAGCCGCCCCCCCCGCCGCGGCCGGCGAACCCGCCTTCACCCCGGCCGCCCTTTTCCCGGCCGGCCGTGATGTTGCCGCCTATCGCGAGCCGGTGCTCCTGGGCGTCGTCATCGGCCTCGTCGTCTACGGGCTCCTGTGGGCGCTCGTCCTGCGTGACGGCACCCCGCGGGAAGCCCCGCGCGAGCAGGCCGCGGCCGGGGAACCGGGAGTCCCCTTCGAGGTCGAGGCGACGGTGACCGACCTGTTCCCCGACCTCGACGAGATCGAGATCACCACCACCGACCAGCGGGTCTTCCGGTTACTGCGGAACTACGAAACCCGCCGTCTGCCGGTGGGTGAACGGATCCGCGCGGTCATCCGGCCCTTCCAACAGCCCGACCGCGTCACCGCCCGGTTCATCTCGGCGAAGCGGATCCGCGCGGAGATGCCTCCCGGCGGCCCGCCCGCCCGGAAGGAGTGACCGGCCGGCGAAGGGCCTGGAGGCTGGTCAGAACGGATTCCGGAGACATCCGGCGGCCTCCTGGCGAGGCGCGGCCGGAGAGGTTCCTGCCGCCATCCGCGGCGGCCCGGGGGGCCTGCCGGCGTCCTGGCGGTCGGGTCGCCGCCCCCATCAGGCGGCCGGCAGAGCCTTCCGGAGGGCCTCCAGGTGGGCGGCGATACTGGCCGGCAGGGCATCCGGATGGTAACCGCCCTCGAGCACGGAGACCACCCGGCCCCGGCAACAGCGGTCGGCCAGGTCGGTGACCGCCCGGGTCAGGGCGGCGAAGTCGCCGCTCTCCAGGCACCAGCCGCCGATGGGGTCCTGGCGGTGGGCGTCGAATCCCGCGGAAACCAGGACGAAATCCGGGCGGAAGGCTTCGACGGCGGCGAGCCCGCGCCGGAACGCCGCCAGGTATTCCTCCCGGCTGATCCTGAACGGCAGGGGGATGTTGAGAGTACACCCGGCGCCGGGCCCCGTTCCCGTCTCGTCGCTCCGCCCCGTCTCAGGGAAATAGGGGGAACGGTGGAGCGACAGGTAGAAAATCGAGCCGTCCGGGTAGAAGATGTCCTGGGTGCCGTTGCCGTGATGGATGTCCCAGTCGATGATGGCGACGCGCGCACAGCCGTGCCGCCGCTGGGCGTAACGGGCCCCCACGGCCACGTTGTTGAACAGGCAGAAGGCCATGGCCTGGTCGGGGCCGGCGTGGTGACCGGGGGGGCGCACCAGGCAGAAGGCGTTGCCCCCTTCGCGCACGACCGCGTCGATCGCCTGCAGAACCCCTCCCGCCGCCGACCGGGCGGCCGCCAGGGTTTCAGGGGCGACGGGGGTGTCGGCGTCGATGAAGCCATACCCGCTCCCGCAGGCCTTTTCCACCGAATCCACCATGGCCGGGGAATGGACGGCGAGCAGTTCCTCGCGGGTGACCGGACGGGCGGGCAGGGGCGACACTTCCTTCCACAGGGGGCGGTGTTCGAGGTCGTCGAGGATGCCGCGGAGCCGCCTGGGGGAATCGGGATGATCGGGGGATTCATACCCCAGGAAGACGGGATCAGTGACCAGGAAGGTGGGCATAGGTATCCTCTCTTGCCGCCCCTCGTGACCAGAGGCTGGGTTGGCGCCGGCACTGGTGACTTCGATGACTGCGGCTCACATCCGGCTCTCACCACCGCTCCGGTATCCTATCACCAAACCGGCCGGTCGGTGAAGAACCTCGAGGGGGAGATGCGCGGCGAGGCCGAAAGATGTAACCTTGGAGGGGGGGAACGCCCTACAACATTTAGGGAGGCCGGGCCCGGGGATGTCTGTACCATGACCGGAACGCCGAAAGGGCCGCCGCCGGAGGAACGGGAGGCCGTCCTGGCCGTCCGTCAAGGCCGGAAGGAAGCCTTTCGCCTCCTGGTGGAAAACCACTGGGAGCGGGTCCACAACCTCCTGCGCCGGTTCCTGAACGGGTCGGAGCCGGCGGACGACCTGTGCCAGGAAGCCTTCCTGCAAGCGTTCACCGCCCTCGGGACCTTCGACGAAACGCGTCCCTTCGGCCCCTGGATGAACCGGGTGGCGGTGACCACCGCCCTGCAGTATCGGCGGAAGCAGGGCCGGCAGGTCGTGCTCGTGCCGTTCGAGGAGGTCGTGTTGCGGAACCAGGTGCCCGCCCCGGGGGAGAAGGTCCTCGGCCAGATGGTGGTCGACGAGTTTCTGGCCCGCCTTCCCGAGTCCTACCGTCTCCTGTTTCTGATGCGCTACGCCCTGGACCTCAGCTATGAAGAGATCGCCCAGTTTCTGGGCGAGCCGGTCGGCAGTGTCAAGGGCAACCTGTTCCGGGCCCGCGAACTCCTGAAACAGGCCGTGGGCGAACCCATGGCCGCCCCCCGGGCGGCTGTGGCGGAGGGAAAACCGTGAACGAACCCAGTCTCACCTGCGCCCGCCAGGCCGAGATCCAGGCCTGGCTCGACGGCGATCTCGCCCCCGCCGCGCGGGCCGATTTCGAGCGCCATGTCGCCGGCTGTGCCCGGTGCGCCGCTTCCCTGCAGGCTTTCCGGCAGGTGGACGACCTGGTGAGGGCGGCCTGCCGCCCGGGCCCTGAAGACCGGGTACAGCCGGCCAAGGTTGACCGGGTTATGCAGGGCATCCTGGCCGCCCC
>CAZKPI010000625.1:0-3431 GCA_964554555.1 uncultured bacterium | reverse complement strand
GGTGAAATGGGACAGCACCGCCTCGACCCCCCTGGCCTGAAGTGACCGGGCCGTCATGAAGCCGGCCCTGCCCCCTTGCCGCGGCAGGGGGCGGCGCGCCCCCCCCGTATCGCCCGGGTCAGGGGGGCCGCCCTCGGCGAACAGCCGGGCAACCCAGCAGTCGGGGCCGACCTGCTCGGGGTCCAGGTAGGGCTGGTGTTCGAGCACCGCCCACTGCATCCGCGGGAACCGCCTCTGCCAGCCGCGCAGGGTTCGCGACAGGGCCGCCATCAGCATGGTCGTGTCGGCCGAGGCGGGAAGGCGGCCGCGCGCCTCCTGCAGGGAACGCCGCAGGTCGAGGGCGATCTCGGCATCGGGCGCCAGTCCCGCGCCGGCCAGCATCACATCCCGCGACAGGCGGCCCTGTTCCAGCAGAATCTCCTTTTCCCTCCAGTCGGCCTGGAGATGCCGATGTCCCCAGGCCGAACACCCCCAGCCACACCACCCCCGCCAGAAGGACCGCCACCCGCCTCCCGCCCCACGTTGCCCCGTCGCCGTCCAGCACGGTCAGGGGGACGGCCTCCTCCCCCGGCCCGCTTTCCTCCGCCTGCCCTGGCGGCGCGGAGCCCCCGACGGCCCCGCCAGCCGCGACGACCGCCAAAGCTCCCGGCGACGGGGGGGCGGCGACGCCGGCTTCCCAGGCATCCGGTTCCCCCGCCACCGGGGTCCAGGCGGCCGCTGTTTCGCCCAGGGCCCCCCGGACCCGGCCGGACACGACGATGGGAACCTGGCGGGCCTTCTTCGAGGCCGCTTCCAGCGCCGCGGCCTCGGCGACCGGGTCGCCCAACAGCGAGAAGTCGAGCCGCACCTCCGGGTCCCCCAGCACGCCAGTCAAGGCCTCCCCCGCCTGGATGCCGATCCCGATGCGGTAGGGGAAGGCCCCGGCCCGGCGGCGCTCCTCCTGGATCTCCTGATGGGCGGCCAACATGGCCCGGGCGGCCCCCAGGGCGGCCAGGGCCGGCGAGGATGTGGTCCCGGCGGCCGGCACGCGGCCGGCCGCCCCCTCCTGCCTCCCCGGCGGGCCGCGCCCGACCGCGGCTTCGCTCACCGCCGGCGGGCCATCCAGAAAGACGGCCTGGATGGCGTCGCCGATGAACCGGTCGACCACCCCGCCGTGAGCGTGGATGGCGGCAGTCATGGCCTGGAAATGACGGTTGAGAGCCTGGAACACCCGTTCGGGGGGATGTGTCTCGCTGATGGTCGTGAACTCCCGGATGTCGGACACCAGCACCACCACCGGCCGCCGACTGCCGCGCACGGCCTGGTCCAGGTCCCCGGCGCGCAAGGCCTTCCGCAACTGCGGGGAGACGAAATCCTGCAGGCGGACTTTCTCCCGCAGGCAGGCGGTCATGGCATCAAGGGTGCGCATCGTGCGGCCGAGCTCGTCCTCCCGGTCGCTGGCCAGGCGGAAATCCAGATCCTCCGCGGCGATCCTCTGCAGTCCGGCGGTCATCACCCCGACCGGCCGGACCAGGCGCCGGATCAGCCACCAGCCGAGCCCGGCCATCATGGCCAGGATGCCCCCCAGGAGGGCCAACAGGGCCCGGCGCTCGGCCTGCAGGCGGGCCCGGACAGCGTGCAGGCTGAGGCGGGCAACCACCGTCATGCCGGGCAGGGCCGGCGTGGACGACACCATGACGAGGTGACGGCCGCCGGGCGGGGAGAGAAAGCGGGTGGTTCCCGTGAAGATCCGGTTCAGGCGGGCCAGTTCGATCGCACCGCTGGCCGTGGTAGCCAGGCACCGCTGGGAGCGGCCGTGGGCGTGGAAAACCGCGAGATCGCACCCGGACGGCCCGGCCAGGGCGGGAACCAACCTCTGCAGGACCCGGGCGAAGGACGGGATGGGATCCCAGATGGCGCCGAGGAGGAACCGGACCCGGGAGCCGATGAACACCCGGCGCAGGGAGATGGCAAACCGTTCGTCCCCCACCTCGAGGGTGCTCAACTGTGTCTCCTGCTCGATCCGCGCAAAGGCGTGGGGAGGCATCAGGGAGTTCAGCAAGGCCCGGGTGGAGTTGGAAAAGGAGGCGACGGGAAATTCCCGACCAAGTTCGGGGTCGTTCCTGACCAGGTTTTCCTCCCCCTGGTGGCCGATCAGCTCGAGCATCGGTTCCAGAAGCTCGCGAGGCAGGCCGAGAGCATCGACCACCCGCCGGAACCCGCCCGGTCCCATGACCAGCAGTCCCCCCTTGTCCCCCCGCCGCGGAAACAGGTGCCGGTGGGCGGCCGTCAGAAATCGGGTCCCGGAGGCGGCGAGCCGCTGGATGGCCGCAAGTTCCTCCCCGAGTCCCGGCCGGGCCGCCAGGGCACCCAGGTTCGCCGCGAACTCTCCCAGGCCGGCCGACCACCTCCCCTCGATCGCCTGGCCGACCCTGGTCAACTCCTGCCGGGCCTGTTCCAGGAGGTTCGCTTCGAGATCGGCCCGGATCCGTTCACCGCCTTCCAGGAGAAGGAGGCTGGGAATCGCCGCCAGCAGGGCCAGCCAGAGGGCCATCTGCCCCCGAAAGCCAGGGGTGGGAACGTCGCCGAACCACCAGGCGCGCAGGAAGACCAGGAGCCAGAACACGAGCCAGCCCCCCCTGGCCAGGGCCGCCAGCGCAACGGCCGAAGAGAAGGAGGCCCGGGGGGCCGGGCTGACCAGCATTCCGACCACCCCCAGGGAGGGGGGCAGGCGCACCAGGCGTCCCCATGTTCCCGCGGCCGGCTCCAGGCGTTCATCCAGGCGGTCGGCCAGCAGGCGGGGATGGCCGAAGAACCAGGAACAGCTGGCATCCGGATACACCGGGGCCTGGGAGGACGCCTTCTCGAGGGACCGGAGAGCTGGTGTGGAGCCCATTTCCCGGCCAAGGAACCGGAGGATCTCCTGGCGGCGCCCCGCCCCGATGTCCGGGTGGAGCCAGGCCCGGCGCCGGACCGGCGGCAGGCCGGGCAGATCGACGAACAACGGCCGGAACCCGGGGGTGGGCCCGCGCCGCGACCAGGCGGCCAGACAGAGCCGCAGGCCCTGCCACCGGTCCTCCGCCCGGATCGGCTGGAGCAGAAGGAACAGGCGGGTCACCCCGCCCGGCGGCCCGATCAGTCCCCAGCTCATCAGGGCATAGGTTCCCTGAAAGATAACGGGGAGAACCTTTCCCTCCTGGTCGGGGGCCAGGAGAGACAAGGTGAAACCCGGACCGAAGAAGGCCCGGGCCCGGTTCCGCCAGAGGGGGCCAAACAGGTCGTTGGCCTGCCGGGCGGCGCACCGCCCCACCTGGTGGAAAAGGCGCGAGAAGAAGGAACCGAGAGACCGCTCCAGGCCGGGGCCGGTCACCAGGACGGGGGGAAGGGCCAGCGTGGGATCGGGGCAGGCGAAGACCCAGATCCGGGGCGCGGGTAGCCCGGGCAGGGCGGCC
>CAZKPI010000624.1:612-3431 GCA_964554555.1 uncultured bacterium | reverse complement strand
GGTTCCCGCGGATGCAGTGGGCGGTGCTCGAACACCAGCCCTACCTGGACCCCGGGCAGGTCGGCCCCGACTGCTGGGTGGCCCGGCTGTTCGCCGAGGGCGGCCATCCTGACCCGGGCGATACGGGGGGGGCGCACCGCCCCCTGCCGCGGCAAAGGGGCAGGGCCGGCTTCATGACGGCCGGGTCCCTTCAGGCCAGGGGGGTCGAGGCGGTGCTGTCCCATTTCACCGGAACCCTGTGCCGGGTCACGATGGGCAACGAAGGTGACTGGCAGACCCGGGTCATGGGCCAGGCCGGCGTGCTGGCGGGGAACTGGGACGAGTTCGTCCGCGGCCGGTATGGGCGGTTCGCCGATTCCGCCCTGGCCGGTCCGGGCGGGGTGCTGTTCTGGGAGCCGTTCTTCGAAGCCGGGTTCGATCAGGCGGGAGCCCGGGACCGGTTGGACGAGACCGGCTGGAATGCCGACCTGCGGGGGCATTGGAACCACCTGCTGGGCCATGTGGTGGTGGCGCTTCCCCAGACCGACCTCACCTTCGATCAGGGGCAGATCAGCCTGCGGCGGAACTTTCGCCGGCGCGGGGCGGTGATTGTCCTGGGGAAGGCGAGGACGGCGGGGCGATCCGGGTTCCCGCGCCGCCCCCTCCCCGCCGCGCGGTCGGCCGTGTCCCCTTTCGGCCCTGGCGGAAGGAGCGAACCGTCCGCTTCGGCCCCGGGCCGGGTGACTTCCCGTGCCGCGCTCATGGCGGGCGGGGGAGGGGGAGGGGACGGCAGGACCCGTCTGGAGGCGCGGGGAAGGCTGGCGGGGGAGGCTTCCCGGCCCTTCCGGATCATCCGGCGCCTGACGCGGGCGGCGGGCCCCGCCCGGCTTCCCCGGCTCCTTCTCCAGGTGGTGATGCAGGCCTGGGCGGGCCTGACCATCCTTCTGCTGGCCTGGCTCGTGGTCTTCCGGACGGTGCCGGTGCCCTCTCTGCGCGTCCAGCTGGTGGGCGGATTCCTGTTGTTGTTCCTGCCGGCCTCGCTGGTCGCCGTGGCCGGCCTGGGCCGTCGCCTGCAGGAAAACCAGGTCCGACTGCTGATCGAGGAGAGGAACCGCCTGCGTTCCCTGGTGCGGCGGATTGACGAGGGCGGAGAGCTCTACACGTCCTGGATGGGAAGATGTCTGGACACCCTTTCCCATCACCCGGTCCTGCGGGACGTCATCGACCGGGTGTCCACGCCCCCCCGCCCGGATCGGGAAGCGGGAGTCTCAGCCCTGCGGATGGCTCTGGCTGAGGCGTTCCGGCATGGCATGGAGGTGGGGGGTGTGAACCTGTTCGGGGCCGACGATTGGTGGTGTTCCTACCCCGACCTCCCCGAAGGCAAGGCCCGCGAGACGACTTTCTGGCGGTTGCTGACGGGGGCCATGATGGCCGATCTCGAGCCCCTGCTTCCTGCCAGAGGGTCAGCCACGGCCCGGGACGAGGCCTTGCAAGTCACCCGGAAATACCAGGAGGAGGAACTGCGGGACTTCCTCCTGCAATTGGCGCCGCCCGCCTACTACGCCAACCTGATGTATGCCCCGCGTGCCCTCCAGGTGCAGGTGCTGGGAGCCCGGCAGAACGCCATCTACCGGGACCATGTCTGGATCGGGGGGGTCCCCCGGGTGGTCCTGCAGGCCAACTGGGAACGGGAAAGCGAAGCCTTCCACCTGTTTTCCCTGTGGAAGAAGGCGGGCGTCCGGGACGGGGCCCGCTTCCGGGTTTCCTTCCTCGACCGGCCGTTCGTGTTCCTCTCGCCGCCGTTTTGGGTCATCCGCTACGACGGCAGTGACTTCAAGATCAACGAAACCTATGCGTATGGCAGTCCCAGCCATGGAGAGCTGGCCGCTCTGGCCCAGGCCGCGGGCGGCAGTTGGTGGGGGGTCACGGGCCGGGGGGAATCGCAGGAACTCCGGGTGGCGGCTACCGGAGAACGGATCAGGAACTTTATCTTCCAGGTCAGCTCGCCTCTGGGAAGGGCGCGGGCGCTGGCGATGGCCGATATCCGCGGGCGTCTCGATTTCCTCGTCCTGCTGGTGGGGGCGGCCCTGCTCCTGGGCCTGGGGGTGGCGCGCCGGGTGCTCGATCCGTTGGAATCGCTGTCGGAAGGGGCCCGGGAGGTCATGCGGGGGAACTTCCAGGTGCGGGTCCGGATCGACCGGTATGACGAGTTCGGGTTCCTCGCCCAGGCCTTCAACGCCATGGTGCAGGGCGTGCAGGAAGGGCGCCTCCTGCGTCGCTTCGTGTCCGAGTCGGTGCGGGAGACGGTCCGCGACGGAACCCGGCGTCAGCGGTCCGGGGCGGGTGAGCGGCGCCAGGCGGTCATCCTGTTCGCCGGCCTGGCAGGTTTCAGGAATGCTCTGGCGACCCGCCCGGCCGAGACCCTGGTGGACGACCTGAACCACTATCTCGAGGCGATGTCGAGAATCGTCCGGCGCGAGGGCGGGGAAATCGACAAGTTCATCGGCGACCGCGTTCTGGCCGTCTTTTTCCCCGCCCCTGGAGAGCACGGTGGCGGGCGGGCGGTGGCGGGGGCGCTGGCCGCTTCCCGGGCCATGGTCCGGTGGATGCACGAAAACCAGCACCCGCTTCGGGACCGGCTCCCGGGCGGGGATCCCCCCGGGGCCGCCCGGCCGGAGGAGCCGTCGGCGTTCCGCCGGCCGAAGAGAGCGGAGCTGTCCGCGCTCCCGGGGCCCCTGGGCATCGGGGTGGTGGCGGGGCCGGTCCTGGCGGGCATTCTCGGGGTGCCCGAGGTGCGGCTCGAGCACACCGTGATCGGCGATCCGGTCAATCTGGCTTCC
>CAZKPI010000624.1:0-602 GCA_964554555.1 uncultured bacterium | reverse complement strand
TGGCGGGCAAGCAAGCGGGCGGCGGCATCCTGGTGGATGATCCGACCCGGGCCGCCGCGGAAGATTGGGCCCGGAGCCAGGGAGCGGCCTTCCAGGCCCTGGGCGCGGTGGCCATCAAGGGCAAGAACCGGGAGGTCCGGCCCTTCAAACTGAGCTGACCGCCTTTTCTCCGGCCGCCGGAAAAGACCTCCCGGAGTCTGGCCCTTCGCCCGGAACCCTGCTTGGGATCTTGTGCTGACGGAAGTTTTTTCCAGACCCTGGTCCGCGCCGCGGCTGACCGACGGTCAGGCGGCGCTTCCGCGAGCGGAACGCCTCCGCGTTCCGCTTGCCGGGAGAAAGGGGCCAAAGCCATCGGGCCCTGGCGGGGTCGAAGGGGCAAGGCCCCTTCGGCAAGCCTTCATCCGGATCAAAGGTTCAAAAAAGATGGGGGCCGTGGTCTTCTGGGGATGGATCGGGCCGACGTTGGGGCACGTGCTAGGCGGTGGGCGATAGGTCGGAGGGGAGGTGTTGACGGCTTGCGTGGAATCGGGGAACCCGGGTGGGTTGCCGCCGGGGAGGGGGAAGGGGTATCTTCCTACATCCCGTCTGGGGTCTGGAAGGGG
>CAZKPI010000623.1:0-3451 GCA_964554555.1 uncultured bacterium | reverse complement strand
GGGCCGCTCCGGCCGTCGCCGGGCCGCGGCATCAGCCCGGGCGAGCAGGTCGCGCAATTCATCGACGAAGTGGGCCAGGCGGTCGCGGCGTTCCAGGAAGCGGTTCCCGCCGCTGGTTCCGGCGGGCAGGGGAGGGGCGGGGGCGGCGGCGGCCTCCCAGGGGAGGGGCGGGATCGCCGCCGGCGGCCCGCGCAGGGCGCGGATGTCGAGGCCGAAGAAGTTCCGGCCCTCACCCGCCGTCTGCCCCAGGGCGAAGCGGCCGCGCCGGGCCGCCTCGGCAAAGGCGGGACGTGCCGGATCGGTCAAGGCCAGGCTCTCCAGGACGACCAGGGTTCCCCTTTCCACCTGGGACCACACCCATCGAATATCCCCCAGCAGGTCGCTGGTGCCGCCGGCCGCCCCCAGCCAGCATCCCGCCAGCGAATGCCAGCCGCCCCCCGTCCGGCAGAAGACGATCAGCGGGGCCAGGCCGGCCTGTTCCAGGCACCCGGCCAGGAAGACGGCCGTGTCGAGGCAGGTGGCCTGCCCCGAGGGGAACAGGGTTTCGGGGCCGGCCACCGTCTGCACCACCAGGTCGGGGTCGAGCAGGAGAGGCTCCGGATCGCGGTAGTCGATGGTCCCGCGGGTTTCCTGGATGGCGGCAAAGACCGCGGTCAACACTTCCCGGCCCCTTCCCCGGCGGATGTCCTCGGAAAAGGGGCGGCTGACCCTGGCCCCGTCCCCCGGCCGGGTCCTCTCGGCCCGGGCCACCAGTTCCCGGATGACGGGGTGCTTCGGTTGCACGAAGCCGGCCAGGCAGGGCCGGGAATACCGGTCCAGCGCCCAGTCCCGGGGGCCGCCGCGCCAGAGCGGAACCTGGCGGAACCGGTCGCCGAGGCGCGCAAAGAGGGCTTCCGGGCGCGGGCCGCCGGGATTTCCCAGCCGGTCGGGCCGCAGGAGGGGCCCCGGTCCGAGGCGGAGCCGTTCGCCGGGCGCCAGACGGGGAATGGTGATCTCGACCGGCTCGGCCGCCAGGCCGCCGGAAACCTGGACATGCGCGGTGCAGGCCGGCGTCGGCACCACGCCCACGTTGTGAGCGGTCTGGGGCCCGAACAGGGGCAGGCGGGCGTTGGCGAGGGACGGCCCGACCAGCCGGGTGAATGGCCCGTACAGGCACAGCGGCCCGTTCTGCAGGAACAGCCAGGCGGCGGGCAGGAGGACGAGGGCCGAGCCGCCGAGGCCGATGACCGCCCCGAAGGCCAGCGGCTGGGGTCCGGACCCGGCGATGGGCACCCCATCGACCTCGGTCCGGCCGCGCGCGGCCATGTGCTCGATCCGCCATTGCCCGCCATCCCGCCGCAGGGCCAGGTGCAGAGGCTCGACGGCAGGATCGGCGAGCGGCACGAACCAGCCGTCGGGGCTGGCCGGGTCCGGGCCGCGTCCGATGATGATGCGGGGCGAATCAAGCATGGCGGAAGTGACTTCGCCCCTGGGGGAACGAATGACCAGGCGGGTTCTCATGACAGGGAAAGGGTATCGCCTTTGCCGATGCGTTGTCCACGGCGGATTCGGCGGGCCGGGAGGTGACCTGCCGATCCCGTCGTGGCAGGGGAAGGGATACGGCCTGCCGCGGGTCGGTCAGGTTTTGTCGCTGGTCAGAACTTCGGTGGAAGGGCGGCGTGCGGCCGCTTCCCCCGATGGGTGTCCGTGCCTGGTCGGCTGTCGGGACCGGCCCCGGTGTCATGAATGGCGGCGGGCCAGTCCGGAAGAAGGTGAAAAAGGGGTGCGAGAACTTCTCGCGGCGGCCCATACCAGATGAACGAAGGAGGTTGGCGATGGAACAGCAGATGAACAGACGGTTGGCGGCCTTGGCAGTGGCGGTCTGGGTTGCCCTTCTGGGATGCTCGGGGGGCGGGGGCGGCGGCGAAGCCGGCGTGGGGCCGGCGGTTGTCGAGAGCCCGTGGAGCCTGAAAGAGCGCGACGGGATCCTGGAGGTGGCCTACGGCGGGGGCAGTCGGTTCCCCCAGATCGGGGCCCTGCACCTGGACAGCGGATACCTGCGCCTGACCTATCTTCCGGATGGGACGTTCGGCACCTCGGTCTGCGTTCTTCCGGCCTTCTGGAGCGGGGGGGTGTACTTCCAGGGGGCCCCGGTCACGGCGGCCCCCGTGATCGATGGGAATGACCTTCTCATGCCTTTTTCCGGAACCATCGGCGGGGTGACGGTGCAGGGGACGATCCGTTGGTATCCGCCGGCCAGCCGGGAGACCCGGGTTCGGGTCGAGGCCTCGCTGACGGGGACCGCTGCCCTGGATGTCCGGCCCGGGGAAGCCTTCAAACCCTGTTGCCTGGCAACGATGCGGGTGAGCGACACGGTGTTCGACGGCCGCGCGGCGATCGTCGGGACCCGCGACGTCGAACTCCCCTCGGACGGATGGATTCTGCCTGCCCCGGAAACGGTCCCGGTGCTTGGTTTCCGCGGCGGAACCTCCAACTGGAAGACCAATGCGCCGACCATCAAGGTCAGTTTTGACGAAGCGGTCATGGTCACCGGCTGGGTGACCGCCTCCAGCGATCCCAATCACGATCACATCAGCCTCTGGCCTGCTTCCTCGACCGTCATGACCGGGTGGCGGTATGTCGTTTCGGCCGCTCCGTGAGGCAGACCGGAAGACCAGAACGGCTGGGGGCCCGCCCGCCTCAGGGGTCTTTGATGGGGGGCTGAGAACCGGTGTGACTGCCGGGGTTTGGGATGGAGGTCACCGCGATCCCCCCTTCCGCTTTGGCCGACAGAGCCCGGCCAGGGCGCAGGCGGCGCACTGCGAGGGGTCGCGGCCGTGGGTGCAGTCGCCGGCGATGGCGAGGTGGCAGAGGGAGAAGTCGTAGCGGACGGGGTCGGCCGGGTCGAGGCGGCGCAGGGCGGCGGTGACCTCCTCGGCCGTCTTCCAGTCGTCGGCGGCACGGCTCGTGAAGCCGAGATGGCGCGCGATCCGGCTGATGTGGCGGTCGAGCGGCATCAGGAGGGCGCTGGGGGGAACGGCCGGCCACTGGCCGAGGTCGACCCCGTCGTCGGGCCGCACCATCCAGCGCAGGAACATCTGCCAGCGCTTACAGCACCCGCCGCCGGCCGGGTCGGGCAGAAGGTGCCGCAGACCGCCCGGCGCCGCCGCCGGTTCGACCCCGAGAGCCAGCCAGAGGGCTTCGTGCAGGGCGACGAGGCCCGCCCGCACCGTCCCTTCCCGCCGCCACCCCGGCGCAAAAGCCTCCCACAACCCGCCATGCCGGCGGATGACCGCCCCGACGGCCCCGCAGAATCGCGAGATCTCGGCGGCCGTGCTCAAACGGTACCCCGCCGAGAAGCGGGGCCCGCCACGCCGGGTGATGGCGGCCAGGAACCCGGCCGCCTCGTCCAGGATCTGGCGCGTCACCCGCATGAACAGCGGCACCGCCCCGTAGGCCAGCATCGCCGCCA
>CAZKPI010000622.1:0-3455 GCA_964554555.1 uncultured bacterium | reverse complement strand
CTGCTTCAGGCAACCGTCCTCCCAGCCGCTCCGGGCGTCCTCAATTGACGCTTACGGAGAACGCCGGGGGCATGGGCTGTCGTCGACCATGGCGCGGGCCGAAAGGGCTAGGGGGGGAACCCGATGCCGCACCGGCCAGAAGTCCCGGCAGGAAACCCTGACCGGGGCCTTTGACGGGGGAAGAAGAACGCGATCCGGCATCGCTGCGGGTCGGCTGGGTGTCCTGGTTGGCGGCGATGGCGGCGAGCTTCAGCCCGGGGTGGGCCTGCTCAGGACGGTTCTCGGCCGCCGGGGGGTGCCCCGGCGGGTCGAACCCGTTGGCCGGACGGGTTGTTCCGGGATCCGGCCGGGAAGGGGGAAACCTTTCCGGTGCCTGCGATCTCGGCAACTCTCACCATGCGATCTGAAGCTGGTTTCCGGGGGCAGCCTCGGTCTGATTCGTTGATGGGGCCATGGCCTGCGGAAATCCCTGTTCATCGGAGAGGCATGGGATTGCTGGGTGAGAATTCCTGCGGGAATCCTGCGGGGGTTGTGGTTGGTGACGGGGCCGTCCTTTCGCGCGCCTGCCGGGCCCCGGGGCGGGGCCCGGCATCCGTGATCCCCCGCTTTTCGACAGGGGCCCGGGTCCGGGAGGGCCCCGGGCCGGGGCAGGGGGATCGTCAGCGGTCCTCCCCGTGCACGGTCCGAAAGGCGGAGACGGCGCGCAGGTTCCGGCTCTCGGCGAAGAACAGGTTGTCGTCGATCAGGACGAGGAGGCCGTTGGCCCCGTCGATGGCCGCCCCAGTGGCCCGCACGTACCCTTCGAGCAGGTTGTCGAAGGATTCGACGGCTTGTTCCTCGGTTCCGGTGATGACATTGTCATCGATGACGGCGACCCAGAACCCCTGCTCGTTCATGGCCACGGAGGCCGACTCGACGAGATCCTTCAGGTCGGCGTCGAATTTCTTGACTGGTTTCTCCGCGTGCCGCCCGAGATAGACGTTGTCATCGACCACCACCACCCACCGGCCCGCGGGGTCGATGGCCGCCGCTCCGGCCCGCACGTATTTCTCGAACGAGAGGTCGGCGATGCGGGAGAACCGATTGCCGGTGCCCGCGAAGATGTCATCGTCGATGATGGCGATCCACTCCCCGGCGGGATTGATGGCGCAGGCGGCGCTTTGGGCGTATTTCTGGAGATCGGCGTCGTGGATCTTCTGGAACCGGTCACCGGTCCCGGCGTACAGGTTGTCGTCGATGACGGCGATCCAGTTCCCGGCGTCATTCAGCGCCACCGCGGCGGCAGAGGCCACCTTCGACAGATTCGCGTCATGGATCTTGCGGGCGGTCGCCCCTTCCCCCAGCCAAAGATCGTCATCGACCACGGCCAGGAAAGTGCCGCGGGCGTTGATGGCGCAGGCCCCGGCCTCGGCATAGGACTGCAGTCCGCCGTCACCGGCCTTGGTCCAGGCGGTGCCCAGGCCGGTGCAGATATCGTCATCGACCACGGCCACCCAGCGGCCGTCCCCGTTGATGGCCGCGGCTCCGGAACGGCACAGTTTCTTCAACCCGAGGGAGCGGACCTTTTCTGCGGCAGGGCCGGAGCCCTGATAGATGGTGTCATCGATGACAGCGACCCACTGGCGGGAAGGATTCATGGCCGCTCCTCCGGCCAGCACGTAGTTTTTCAAGCCTCCATCGAGGATCTTGTCGAATCCACCGGCGGCCAGGACGGGCGCGGCGACCAGGCCGACCAGGCCGACCAGGATGGCCAGGACGGGGAGGGCGAGGGGGCGGAGTCCGGAAGACATGGCGGGCAACCTCCTTGCGGGATGTCTTTCCAGGGAATTGCCCGCCCTCGATGAACGGTTACACGGAATTTCCCGGTTGCCGAAAGCGGAGGGGGCGAAGGCCGACCGTCGAGGAACGTGTGCCGGGGGAGGTCAGCCCTCGGCGCCGATGTCACTGCGGTAGTGGACGTTTTGCAGGGATAACCGCGACAGGTCGGCGTAGCACTTGCGGCGGGCTTCGGCGAGGGTTTCCCCGACTGCCGACAGGGTGACGAGGCGGCCGCCGCGGAAGGTGAAGCGCTGGTCTTTTTCGCTCCAGGTGCTTCCCGAGTGGAAGACGCTGGTGTCGGTGAGCTCCTCGAGGCCCTTGACGGTGGGTTCGGCCGATTCGTCGGCGGGGTAGCCGGCACGGGCGATGACGACGGAGACGGCGGAGTTGCGGCCGAAGGCCACTTCGGAGCCGGTGGCGTCGAGGCGGCCGAGGGCGCAGTCCATCAGCAGGGCGGCGAGGTTGCCGCGGAAGCGGACGAGGATGCTCTGGGTTTCGGGGTCGCCGAGGCGGGCGTTGATCTCCATGACCTTGGGGCCGGTGGAAGTCAGGATCAGGTGCATCGACAGGAACCCGCGGTAGATCAGATTGTCGGCCTTCAGGCCGTTGACGGTGGGGGTGACGATGCGGGTGCGGATGCGTTCCTCGAGTTCGGGGGTCAGTCCGGGGAAGGGGCAGACCGACCCCAGCCCGCCGGTCGTGGCGCCGGTCTCGCCGTCGCCGGCCCGCTTGTACTCCCGCGAACTGCTGAAACTGACCCATTGGTTGCCGTCGGTCAGGATGGAATACGAGCATTCGATGCCGGTCAGGCGCTCCTGCAGGATGACGGGGGGGCCGTGCTTCTTCAGCAGGCGGTCGACCGCCTCGAGGGCGGCGGCCGGGGAATCGACGAGGGTGACGCCGAGGCCGCGGGAGAAGCCGTTGCACTTGACCACCTTCACCCACGGGTTTTCCTTGAGGAACCGCTCGGCCTCGAGACGGTTGGCCACGACCTGGGTCATGGGCGAGGGGATGTTGTGCTTGACCATGAATGAGCTGGCGAAGGCCTTGCTGGTTTCGATGCGGCCCGCGTCGGCGGCCGGCCCGATGACGGGGATGCCGGCGGTCATCAGGGCATCGACGGTGCCCTCCTCGACGAAGCGCGAGGAGCCCACCACCGACAGATCGACGTGTTCGCGGGCGAAACGGACGAGGTCGGCGTTCGTCGAGAAGGGGATGCAGCTGCACTGCCCCTTCATGCCGTCATTGCCGGGGCAGGCGAACAGCTTGTGGACGGAAGGCGACCGGGCCAGGGCATGGATCAACGCGTGTTCACGAGCGCCGGAGCCAAGCACCAGGATCTTCACGAGAGCCCTCCACCGGATGAACTGCGACCGGAAGCTGGGGCATGGTACTATGACAGGGCCTTTTCGTCAACGGGCCGGCGGCGCCAAAGATCGGCGACAGGTGCTGGCGGATGCCCATCGGAACCGCCTCCGCCGCGCCTGGGCAACCGGCCGTGGCGGCCCCCGTGGCGCCCTCCGGCCGGAGGCGGTACCAG
The DNA here is from genome assembly GCA_964554555.1 of uncultured bacterium. Taxonomy (GTDB): domain Bacteria; phylum Muiribacteriota; class Ozemobacteria; order Ozemobacterales; family Ozemobacteraceae; genus Ozemobacter. The sequence continues at coordinate 97 of CAZKPI010000622.1, read as the reverse complement.
CGGTTTTTTCCGGAACCTCGCGGTTCCTGATCGGCCGATGGGCCCGGGGAGGAAAGGGAAGACCCCATGGCGGTGCGCGAAACTGGTGTTTCGCGCC
>CAZKPI010000621.1:0-3468 GCA_964554555.1 uncultured bacterium | reverse complement strand
ACAGGGCGGCGAACGAGGCGGGGGTGGTGTCGCGCAGGAAGGCCGCCGGGACTGCCCCGGGGCGGCTCCCCGCGGGGGCCGAAGCCGGCCGGGCCCCGGCGTCGGGGGGGAAGGTCAGGTCGACGGCGGCCGGCCCCGGGGTCATCGAGGCGCTGAGAAACACCGCCCACCCGGCCACCAGGGCGAGGGCGGTTCCCCAGGCCGCCCGCTGTTCACGAAACCGCAGGAAATGCGGCCACCTCGCGGTCATGCCGGCGGCCCTCCCTGGGTCAGGGGGCTGACTTCCCATCGCATGCGCGAATGATACCGTACCCGCCTTCCAACATTCACCTTCCCCTCTCATTCTCGCCGGCAGGCCCCCCCCGGGGATGACCAGGGAGCGGCCGCCATACCCCAACTCCGGCGTTCGGAACCAAATAGGGGTTGGGAAAATTCCGGGGGGCTGTCGTATCCTGGTACCGACTGGCGGCCCTGACGCCGATGCTGACCTGACCCTCCGAACATGAGAAGCCAGAGGCCTTCCCACATCCGATCTGACCGCCCCGGGGCCGGAAGTCCCGCCTTGCCGCCGCGGCCGGCGGCGCCGCGAGGCCGGTTCCCGCCTTGCGGGAAGGCCGGCATGGCCCCCCCGGCGAGGCGGTGGCCGTGAACGGCAGTCCGGCCGGCACCCCGTCTCCCTGGTGGAAGGGAGGGCAGGCGCTCGTCATCGCTTTTTTCCTGGCCGGGTTCCCGCTGGTGCTGGCGGACGGGGGGCTGGGCTACCTGCTCGACATCCGGGCCCAGAACCGGGAGCGCGCGGTCTTCCGGGAACTCGAGGACCGGCTGCAGCGTCTGCTGGCCCTGCGCAACCCCGACCACGTCCTGCGGCGCACCCTGCGGCGGCTGGGGGCGCTGGCCGACCGGGACCGCGACCCGATCGGCCGGGCCGGCCGCCTGGCGGGCGCCCTGGTGAGGAAGTATCCGCGCCTGTTCACCATCTCGGTGTTCGACGCCGCCGGCCGCCAGCGGCTCCAGGTCGGGGGCCGGGAATCACGCCGGGTGGGGGAGCGGCTGGTGGCCTCCCTCAAGGAGTTCCAGGCGGGCCGGTGCGGCATGGAGGCTTTCCTCCAGCCGGTGTTCGCCGAGTACCTGGGTTGCGGCAGTCTCCAGAACCGGGTCCGACGGATCCTGGTCAGCGACTGGGCGCTCATCTCCCCGACCAGGCGCAAAAACTGGTTCTTCCAGCATTGGGGGAAGGGATTCACCCTGTTCGCGCAGGTCCACCGCGAGGGGTTCAGCCCCACCCTGGGCGTGGAACGGGCCCTGCGCCGGCCGCCGCCCGGCCCCGACCGACTCGACCTCATCGACGGCGAGGGTCTGCGCCTGCGTACTCCGCAGGATCCCGAGACCGACCGGACCGTGCTGACCGTCATGGCCCGCCTCCTGCGCGAGCCCCTGGCGCATTTTTCCGGCCATGCCCGGCTCTGGGTCACGGCGGCGGTGACCCCGCAGTTCCACCTTCTCGTTTCGCGTCCCTTCGACCCGGACCGCGATGATGCCGACACCCGCGGGCCCTTCCGGGGGGCCGCGCTCATCCTGTTCCTGGTTGCCTGGGCAGGGGCCTGGTGGTGGCTGAGGGCCGCCCCGCCCCCCTGGGTGTCGTTGCGCTGGAAGCTGTTGGCCCTCTTTCTGCTGACCGCCGGTCTGCCGCTGGCCATCCTGGCCTTCCTGCTGGCGGCCTGGCTGAGAGAACGGGAGGAGCTGGCCACCTTCCGGGCCGAGGCCGAAGCCCACCAGGTGCTCGAGACCCTCGAGGACCGGTTCCCCCAGGCCCGGCGCTACCTCGAGAACCGCTTCCAGCGCATCCTGGCGGCGGCGAACCTTCGCTCCCCCGCCGGCCGGGCCAGGCTCGTCACCTCCCTCGGGACCTTCATCTCCTCCACCTACAGCCGCGGCGCGCGGGTGCTGGCCACGGCTTCCCAAGACCTGCTGATCACGCCCGGCGGCCTCGGGAGGACCCCGCGGGGTGACCTGACCACCCGCCTCCTGCACACCCTCCTCAACCACATCCGCGGCGAGAGCCGCCACGAGGACCAGATGCTGAGGATGCAGTTGGGGGCGGGCGTCGAGCAGGCCATCGGCACCAGTTTCGACGCGATGATCGACCACCTGGCCGAACAGGAGGGGAAGCTCTCGCCGATCTCGATGGGTACCATCGAAGGATGGATCGTCTATCGCACGCTGGCCGACCGGGGCGGGGCACCCGAGTACCTGGTGGCCATGCAATGGAATCTGGACAACCTCGAGACCCTCTTCCTCGACCGGTTCCTGCCGCGCAAGCCGCTCGACGACGGCACCCGCCTCCTGGCCATCGGCTGGGAGGTCGTCAGCCGCGCGCCCGCCGCCGTCTCCGGCTTCCCTTCGCCGCGGGAACATCTGAGCCGGGCGGGTGGGGCCGGTTCCCCCCGCTCGCCAATCCAGCCCTTCCAGCGGTTCTATCGCGTCTATCCCAGGTATCGCCTTTCCCCTGCCTTCCAGCGGTTCTTCCGCAGTGTGGCGATCCGTCAGCGGCCGATGACCCGCATCCTTGACTGGAATGGCCAGCCCCACCTGGCGGCGGCCCGGCCAGGCACCGAGATTCCCAGCTACGGGCTGTTCGCCCTCAAGCCGCTGGGTCCGCTGTTCCGGGAGATCGAGGGCATGAAATGGCGGGCGGGGGTGTTCGCCCTGCTCAGCCTGGGATTCACCTCCCTGCTGGGGTTGTTCCTGGCGCGCCGCTTCCTGGGCCCGGTCGGCGACATCGCCCGGGCGGTCGGGGAGGTCCAGCTCGAACACTATTCCCACCGCATTCCGCCCCAGGATCCCGACGAGCTGGGCGACCTGGCCGTGCTGTTCAACCGCATGGCCGAGAGCCTGGGCGAGGTGTCGGTGGCCCGCAGTGTGCAGGAGGACCTTCTGCCTCAGGAGGCCCTGCGGGCAGGCACCGTGGCGGTGTTCGGCCGGTCGCGGCCGGCCACCGACCTCGGCGGCGACTACTTCGACTATCTGGCCCGGCCCGACGGCCGGGTGCTCGTCGTCCACGGCGACGTCACCGGCCACGGGGTGCCGTCGGCGCTGGGCATGGCCATCGCCAAGGGGGCGTTCAACCTCCTGGGGAACGGAGCGGGGGAACCGCTGGACGTGCTGGCCGGCATCAACGGCGTGATGCTCCGCACCCTGCGCCGGAAGCGGGCCATGACCCTCGCCCTGCTGGCCATCGACGGGGCGACCGGCGACGCCCTTTTGCTCAACGGGGGCAACCCCTACCCGATCCGCCTTCCCCACGGCGGGAAGCCGGCCTTCCTGACTTCGCGCGGGCAGATGATCGGCATGTCGGCCAGGCTTCGGGTCACCCCGGAAACCTTCCGGCTGGAGGAGGGGGACCGCCTCATCTTCTATTCCGACGGCCTGGTCGAAGCGCAAACGCCGCAGGGAAAAATCGTGGAATAT
>CAZKPI010000620.1:0-3477 GCA_964554555.1 uncultured bacterium | reverse complement strand
CGAGGGCGGCGCGGGCCGCGTCCGGGGTTCCCCCGCGGCGGGCGAGGACGATGGCGACCTTGGCCTCGCCGCCGGCCTGGGCGAGGAGGTCGACGGCGCGTTCGCGCGGCACCTGGCCGGCCTCCATGACGATGCGCACCGCGCGGTCGCGCAGTTTGGCGTTGGTGGCGCGGACATCGACCATGAGGTTCTGGTACACCTTGCCCGATCGGATCATCGCGGCCGAGGAGAGCAGGTTGAGGACCATCTTGCAGGCGGTTCCCGATTTCAGGCGGGTGGAGCCGGTGATGACCTCGGGGCCGACGATGGGGTTGAGGAGGACGTCGACCGGGGGGAAGGGGCCGCGCGGGTTGCAGGTGAGCAGAAGGGTGCGGCAGTGGCGTTCGCGGGCCAGGGTGAGGCCGGAGCGGACATAGGGGGTGAGGCCGCTGGCGCTGATGCCGAGGAGCAGGTCGGGGGCGGCGAAGCGGATGACCTCGAGGTCGCGGCGGGCGGCGGCCTCGTCGTCCTCGGCGCCTTCGACGGCCTGGGTGACGGCGGGGGCGCCGCCGGCGATGAGGGCGACCGCCTCGGCGGGGTCGATGCCGAAGGTGGGGGGCAGTTCCGAGGCGTCGAGGATGCCGAGGCGGCCGGAGGTGCCGGCGCCGAGGTAGACAAGGCGGCCGCCGGCGCGGCGGGCTTCGACGATCAGGTCGACGGCGCGGACGAGGTGGTCGGCGATGGCCTCGACGGCGCCGGCGACGGCGCGGTCCTCGGCGAGGAAGAGGCGGACGACCTCGGCGGTGGGCTGGCGGTCGATCCAGGTCGTGCGGGGATTCCGCGACTCGGTCAGGGAGAGGGGGCGGGGTGAGGTTTCAGGATTCGGCATGATGGGGGGCTCCGTCAGAGATGATGGGGATGGCGAAGGGGTGGACATCAGCGGGAGAGCGTGGTCTGGCCGGCGAGGCGGACCAGCGCGGCGAGGTCGTCGGCGGGGGCGGGCGAGGTTTCGGCCAGGTGGCGGACCAGGGGGCCCCAGGCCGGGTCGGGAAACCGGTGATGGAGGGCTTGGGCGGCCATGGTCCGGCAGGCCGGCCAGTTCTGCCACAGGCCGCCGATGCCGGCGAATTGGACGGGGGCAGGGATGGCGAGGTCATCGGCGAGGCGGCCCATCTCGGCGGCCCACTGGTCGAACGAGGCTTCGAGGCGGGCGCGGGCCCAGGGACAGCCCTGGTCGGCGGCGGTGGTGAGGAAGGGGGCGAAACGGCCAAGCACCTTTTGCGGCGAGCTGGCGGCGTAGAGATGGTCGAGGAGCGCCGGCGTGGTGGCGGCCTCGGGGGGCAGGCTGGAGGCGACCAGGGCCGGCCAGACCGGCGAGACCGGGTGGCCGGCCTGGGCCTGGAGGATGGCCTGCAGGGCCCACCGGCCGCAGGCGCCCGCCGAAGGCACCTCGTCGAGCAGGTAGCCCCAGCCGCCGCGCCGGGCTTCGGCGCCCTGCCAGCGGCCGTAGAGGACGGAGCCGGTGCCGTTGACGGTCAGGATGCCGTCCCCGCCGGCGAAGGCGGCGGCGTGGTTGGCCTCGAAATCGCGCCAGAGGTGCAGGCCGGCGGCCGGGATGGCGAGGTCGGCGAGCAGTTGGGCGAGGCGGGGGGTGTCGCTGGCGGGCCGGCCGCCGGCGGCGCCGATCAGCCACCAGGCGGGGCCGGTGAGGCCGGCGGCGACGAGCTGGTCGCGGATGGCGAGCAGAAGGCGGCCGAGTTCGAGGTCGAGGATGAGGCGCAGGTTCCGGGAAGGGGCGGTCAGGGGGACGGCGGGCCCGTCGGGCCAGTGCAGGGCCACGCCGCGGGCGGCGGTGCCGCCGAGGTCGAGGGAGACGTGGATGGTCATCGGGCCTCCGAAGGGGCGGGGGGCGGTCACTTGACGGCCCCACTGCGCATGCCTTCCAGCAGTTGGCGCGAGAACAGCAGGAAGACGACGACCATGGGCAGGGCGGCCAGGGTGGCGCCCGCCATGAGGAGGCCGTAGTCCTGCACCTGCTGGTCCTGCAGGGTGGCGAGGCCGACGGTGAGGGTGTAGTTGGCCTCGGTGTTGAGGGTGACGAGGGGCCAGAGGAAGGAGTTCCACTGGGCGATGAAGATGAAGATGCCCGAGGTGGCCAGGATGGGCTTGCAGAGCGGGGCATAGATCCGCCAGTAGATGTCCCATTCGGTGGCGCCGTCCATGCGGGCCGCCTCGACCAGCGAGCGCGGGATGGTGTCCATGTACTGGCGCACCATGTAGATGCCGAAGGGCGCGGCCATGGTGGGCAGGATGACGGCCCACAGGGTGTCGATCATCCGCCACTTCGACAGGAACAAAAAGAGCGGCAGCATGACGATCTGGCCGGGGACCATCATGCCGGCCAGCACGGCCATGAACAGCGCTTCGCGGCCGCGGAACCGGCCGGCCGAGAAGCCGAAGGCGGCCAGCGAGTTGAGCAGGGTCTGCGCCAGGGTGATGGCGCCGGCGACAACGAAGGAGTTGATCGTCCAGCGCAGGAGGCGGCCGCTCCTGAGCAGGACGAGGAAGTTTTCGAGGGAGAAGACGCCGACGCGGGGAGGGCTTTCGGCGAGGGCGGCCGGGTCGGAGAAGGCGGTGAGGAGCATCCAGACCAGGGGGCCGACGCTGAAGACGAGGCCGAGGGTCAGGGTGCCGTAGACGAGAACCTGGCGGCCGGGGCTCTTCATGCCTGTCCCTCCCGGGGGCCCGCACGGGTCAGCCCTTTCCTCATGCCATGCCCTCCATGTCCTGCTCGGTCCAGCGGCGCTGGACCAGCGTGACGATCATGATGGCGATGAACAGCAACAGGGCCATGGCCGAGCTGAGGCCGAAGTCGAAATCGCGGAAGGCGGCGGTGTAGACGCGGTGGACGACGACGGCGGTGGCGTCGCCGGGGCCGCCGTCGGTCAGCATCAGCACCTGGGCGAAGACCTGCAGGGCGTCGATGGTGCCGGTGATGAGCAGGAACAGGGTGGTACTGCGCAGGAGCGGCACGGTGATATACCACCATTTCTGGAAGGGGGTGGCCCCCTCGAGGTCGGCCGACTCGAGCAGTGAAGGCGGGATGTTGGCCAGAGAGGCGAGGTAGATCAGGATGGCCCCGCCGGGGGAGCGCAGGATGCCGGTCAGGATGATCGAGCCCATGGCCCAGTCGGGGCTGGTGAGCCAGCCGACGGCGGGCAGGCCGATGCCGCGCAGGACGGTATTGAACAGGCCAACCTCGGTATTGAACAGCCACCGCCAGACCATCGACAGCACGACGACGCTGGCGACCCCGGGCAGATAGTACAGAGCGCGGAACAGGCTCTTGGCGCGGCCCGGCAGTCCGTGGATGAGACTGGCGGCGACGAGGGCCGACAGGACGTTGGCGGGCACCACCAGCATGGTGTAGGCGAGGGTGTGCCAACAGGCCTTGACGAACTTGGGGTCCTCGGAGGCGCGGGGGGAAGTGCCGAGGGG
>CAZKPI010000619.1:0-3480 GCA_964554555.1 uncultured bacterium | reverse complement strand
GGTGGCGCGAGGTGACGCCGTATTTCTCCATGTACAGGCGGGTGAACATGCCGGCCATGGAGGGCAGGGTCACTCCGTAGATCTGCTCGGCCAGCGGGTGGGTGAGGGAAGCCACGAAATCGGTGGCTTCCAGGTTGTTGGCCTCCCGCAGGCGTTCCGCGCCAATCACCATGACGGTGTCGTGCAGGCCCGAGGCGACCGCCATGAAGCCGGCCTTGATGGCCGAGGCCCCCGAGGCGGGGCCGTTCTCGATGCATTCGGCGCCGACCGGACACAGGCTGAGGTGGTCGACGACCGCGCTGGCCAGGGCGGTCTGGTGGTTCAGCCGGCTCGCCCCCATGTTGGCGACGAACAGGTGGTCGACCTTGGTCAGGCCGCAGTCCTTCATCGCCATGATCGCCGGATAGGCGGCGATCTCGACGAGGGGATACTCCAGCCGGGAAAAACTGGTGATGCCGATCCCGATCACATAGACGTCACGCATGCTTCACTTCCCCTTTTCCTGCTTGCGGCGCTGGATGCGCAGGGCGGTGCCGGTCGAATCGTAGGCGGCGCGGGTCGCCGCGAGCGTGTCGAAGGGCGGCTTGGGGGGGTCAGACGGGGGCAGGATCGCCGCCATGGCCTTTTCCAGGAGAGGCTTGGGCACCGGCCGACTGCCGACGATCAGACTGCCGCGGGCGCGCTCGAACAGCTCGCGCGTCAGCGAGAAGCTCGGCACCCCGCCCAGCTCGTGCTGGATGTGGAACCGCTTCTCGAGCTTGTATTCGATCATCCAGCGGCGGAACCCGATGGGCGACTCGGCGACGATCAGCACCTCGTCCTGCTTCAAAATGTCGATGTGGTATTCCATCTTGGCGGCGAAGGCGTGGGCGCCGACGCGCATGCCGCGCTTGAGGGACAGCGTGTGGTAGGACATGCCGACCTTGGGGTCGACCCGGCGCCCGTTGACGATGGCGGCCAGTTCGCCGTTGATCTGGGCGACCAGGACATACTCGTCCTGCACCCGGTAGCGGTAGTACCCCAGCAGTTCCGCATACAGGCGGGCGGCGACGATGTCGTAATAGTCGCGCTCAACGTGGATCAGGGGTTCGACGAACGGCAGGATGGTGGGGATGTCGTCGCGCCCGATCTGGCGGATGACCATCTTCTCACCGTTGGCCAGGGTGACCACCTTGGGGGGGAAGGGAGGTGCGGGGTTGTCGACGGGGCGGAGCAGTTTTTCCAGATCAACAGCCATGAAAGTCCTCCAGTCAGTTGGTTTTGGGGACCATACACGAGCCCTCGTCCCCAAGCTATTCCCCCCCTTCGGAAAAGTCAATGAATGGTACGATCCCGCATCCGACCAGAAGACGGAGGGTTGGTCCTCCCTCCCCGGGGACGAACCCCCTGCCCCGCCAGGGTGTTCCGCCCCCCTCCTCCCTTCTTCCCCTTTCGCCCCCTTGTGAGGGGGGTGCCATTCTGCTATGGTTGAATCAGGACCGATTTTGAGACCGCCAGCGAGGGTCCGTACCATGACCACCATCTCCCCCCCGATTCCCACCACCAACCCCGGAACCCTTCTCGACATCAAGGATGCGACGATCCTTTCGAAGATCGTCGCTTTGATCTACCACCGGGTGCCCCTGATCATTTACCGCTGGGACCCGCACCTGAGCCGCATCCACTCCATGAACCCGTTCGGCCTCGAGTTCCACGGCCTGACCCCCCAGAAACTCGAGGCCATGGCCGGCCCCGACCTGGGAAACCTCATCCACGCCGACGACCGCGCCGAGATCGAGGCCATCCGCCAGGCCTGGGTGGCCCGCCCCTTCCCCGGCGGCGTCAGCCCGATCTACGAGCATCGCCGCCGGCGCGCCGACGGGACCATGGTCTGGTTCCAGGCCCGCGATTTCGCCTACCCCGCCGGGCAGGAGGGCGAATCGGTCCTGCTGACCATCTGCCAGGACATCTCCACCTCCAAGGCCACCGAACACGCCCTGGCCATGACCGAGCGCCGCCTGCGCATGATCCTCGAGTCCATGCGCGACTGCATCTGGTCCTGCGACCTGCAGATGCGGTTCGATTACATGACCCCCTCCATCGAGCGCCTGCTCGGCTACACCGCCCAGGAAGTCCTCGCCCTCGGCCCCACCCGCACTCTGACCCCTCACGCGCTCAGCGTGGTCCGTGAAGCCCTGGCCTCGGAACTGGCCCGGGAAGTCGCCGCCCCCGGCACCGCAGGCTTCAGACGGCTCTACCTCGACCAGATCCACAAGGACGGCCACATCGTGCCCACCGAGGTCCTGACCATGTTCCTGCGCAACGAGGAAGGCCAGGTGACCGGCGTCGCCGGCGTCACCCGCGACATCTCCCCCGAGGGCATCGACGAGGTCTCCCGCCAGGCCGCGCTGGAAGCCTTCCGCCAGCGCCACGGACTGCCCCCGCTCACCCGGCCCGGAGCCGCGGATCCCACGGCGGGCTCCACTCCCCCGGTCCCTGCCGCCGGCGGTTCCGCCACCACCCCCGCGGCAGACGGCGCCAAAGACCGAGCCGCAGGCCCCTCCCTGGCCGACCGCCTGGACGACCTCCTGCGGCTCTGCCGGGCAACCAGGGCGGGGAAGCTGTCCAAGGCCGATCTGCAGGCCGGCCTCGCCGACCTGGAAGCCCGTCTCCTCGCCCTGCGGGAGCAGATGGACCGCTAGGCCTCTGTCCGGACGGGCCGCCGTCATCCCGGAAAGGCCCCTCGACACCGGCGGGGAAGATTCCCGGGCCTTGGGCGGCCGCGCACCCCCCCGGTTCCCCCGGTTTCACGCCCCCCTCCGGTCAGACCTTTCCGGGAAGGGCCTCGAGAGCCGCCGTCACCTGTTCCGCCTTGACCACCTCGTGGTCGCGCAGTTCCCCGGCCAGAGAGACCCTGTCCCCGTCGATCTCGAGGGTCATCGGACGCAGGTGATACCGGACATCCTGGTTCGATTCCCGGGCCACGAAATCCTCGGCCGTTTCGAGGCGGGGGAAGACGCGGTCGAAATAGGCGTAGTAGCCGTCGCCAAACCGGGTCTCGTAGCAATCCTCCTTCAGGACGACGAACACCCGGATGCGCGAGACGGGATTCCGGTCACCCATGGTCGGACCTCCCCGGCCGGCTGGTCCCGGCCCGGACGTTCAATCGGGCTTGCTCCGCAGGCCGCCCTTCCAGGTATAGGAGCGGCGGAAGGTCGGCTCGTCGGCGACCACGGCCACGCCCTTCTTCGGATCGCCCATCAGGAAATAGACGAAGGCGAGCTGGGCCTTGGGCGATCCGGCCTCCTTGGCGTAGGTCTCGACCATCCAGTCGGCGCGCACCACCTGGTCGCCCATGTATTCCTCGGCCCGGAAGGTCAGCCCCTTCTTGCCGCGGGCGGGGGCGAAGCTTTTGGCCACCAGCTCGGTGCAGACGATATCATCCTCGGTGGCGAAGTCGAACCGGAAATCGTACTCGCGGCCATAGTAGGAAAAGGCCAC
>CAZKPI010000618.1:0-3481 GCA_964554555.1 uncultured bacterium | reverse complement strand
CCTTCCTGGAGCCTGATCGACGGGCTGTTCATGACGGTCATCACCCTCGCCACCGTCGGCTACGGCGAGACCCACCCCCTGACGGACCAGGGCCGGCTGTTCACGATCGGGTTGATCCTGGTGGGGGCCGGCCTGATGGCCTACATGGTGACCGCCCTGGCCCAGTTCGTGGTCGAGGGCGGCCTGCGTGACTATCTCGGGAGGCGGCGCATGAGGGATCGGATCAAGGCCTTGCAGAACCACTACATCATCTGCGGGGCGGGCTCCACCGGCTGGGTGGTGGCGGAATGCCTCCACCGGCACCACACCCCGGTCGTGCTGGTCGACACCGACCCCAAGGTCGTTCAGGACCTGCTCGAGCAGAGGTATATCGCCATCGAGGGCGACGCCACGGTCGATGAGGTCCTGATCGATGCCGGCCTGGAGAAAGCGGCCGGCCTGGTCGCCGCCCTGCCTCACGATGCCGACAACGTGTTCGTCGCGCTGACCGCCAAGGGCATCAACCCGAACGTGTTCGTGGCGGCGACCGCCACCAAGATCGAGTCGGTGCCGAAGCTCAAACGGGCCGGGGCCAACTACGTGGTGTCGCCCAACATCACCGCCGCCAACCGCATGGCCTCGGTGCTGATGCGCCCCTCGGTGGTCGATTTCCTGGATGCCACCCTGTCGGGCGACGACCAGGACCTGCAGATGGACGAGTTCCGGATTCAGCCCGGGTCGTTCCTCGACACCCAGGCCCTGAAGGATGCCGACCTGCGGCGTCGGTCCGGGGCCATCATCGTGTCGGTCAAACGGCAGGGCAAGATCGTGATCAACCCCGAGCCCACCTATGTCTTTGCGGGCGGCGACATCCTGGTGGTCATGGGCAACCGCGACCAGATCAACAAGATGGGCGAGCTGGCCACGGCGCCGGCGGCGAAATCCTGAGAAGGAGAGACGACATGCAGCGCATCCGATCCCTGGTTCTGGCGATCCCCCCCGCGGCGGCGGCCGGTCTGTTCGCGCTGATCCTCCTGGCGTGGCCGCACCCGGCCATGGCGGCCGACCCTGTCGGCATCAAGGTCGTGAAAACCCTCGTTCCCTTCGCCGACCTGTCGGAAGCGCTGAAGGAGAAGGGCGGCCGCTACCTGATGGTGCCCTTCGACGAGATCGAGCGTCTGCGGCAGGCCAAGGAGGCGGCCAAGGCTTCGGCCGCGGCGATCATTCCCGCGCCTCCGCCGATGACCCACCGCCTGGTCTCGGCCAGCCTGGAAGGGGTGCTGGAGGGGAGCTTCATCCGGTTCGAAGCCGAGATCCGTCTCGAGAGCTTCTCTGACGATTGGCAGACGGTCGAGGTCCTGCGCGGGCCGATCGCCATGGAAAGCGCCATCCTGGGCGACCAGCCGGTCGCCCTGCTGTCTGACTGGACGCCCGGTGAGGCGCGGCGCCTCGAGTTCGGCCGGGCCACCCGGTCGGCGGCGGGCCGGGTCTTTCCGGGAACCGCCCTGGGGGCCGAGATCCTGGGCCAGGACCTGTGGCGCGAGGCCCGGTTCCGTCTGCCGTTCCGGGGCCGCGGGCCGCACGTCTGCCGGCTGGTTTTCCAGGTGCCGGTGGAGAAGCACGAGGAGCGGTACGGCCTCGATTTTGACCTGGCGCCGGTGCCCCTGACTTTCGTCAAGATCCGGGTGGCAGACCAGGTGCTGGCCGTCGAGGAGACCTCCTTCCGCGACTGGAGCGTCGAGGCCCAGGACCGCGCCGACCCCGCCGGGGCCCGCGGGTGTTCGTTCATCGGGTGGCTGGGCGCCGAGCCGTCCCTGCGGCTGACCTGGCGGCGCAAGGCCCGGCGGCTGGAAGAGGAACAGCCCGCGCCGGAGCCCGAGCCCCCCGCCGCTTCCGCCACCGGTTCCGGCCAGCTGGCCAGCGGTCCCGCCCCTGTCGCGGCCCCCAAACCGGTCAAGGCGCCGCCCAAGCCTCTTGTCTACGCGCGCACCGAAACCCTGATCACCCTCGGCGAGGCCGCCCTGCAGGGCCGCCTCGACATCGAATACTCGGTGACGAAGGCGCCCGTGTCGAGCTTCACCATCCTCCTGCCCGCCACGGTCGAGGTCCTTGGCGTGACCTCTGACCGGCCGCAGAGCCACCAGGTGATCCGGGAAGGCGAACACAAGCGGCTCGTCGTCGACTTCCTGGCCGCCCGCGAAGACGCCTTCCCCCTCTCGGTCACCTTCGAGGCCAGGATGGACGAGACGCTCGGCACCTACCGCCTTCCCGACGTGCATCCGGTCGGCGTCGAGCGGGAGCAGGGCACGCTGGCCCTGCAGGCACTGACCAGCGTCGAGGTCCAGCCCACCGCGGCCATGGAGAAAACCCCGCCGCCCAACCTGTTCCGCATCGACGCCGTGGAGTTGCCCGCGACGCTGAAGCAGAGGGCCTTCCGGCCCATTCTGCTGGCCTACCGCCTGTCGGCGCGGCCGGCGGCGCCCGAGATCCAGGTCAAGCGGTACCAGGACCTGCCCCTGCAGACCGTGGTGGCCGACCAGATGGACGTGAAGACCTCGTTCACCACCAACGGCAACAGCCAGACCCAGGTCACCCTGCGGCTCCGGAACAACAACAAGCAATACCTCTCCCTCCAGCTGGCCTCCGGCACCGAGGTGCTCAGCGCCCTGCGCGACAACCAGCCGATCAAGCTGGTGGCCGGCCGCGGCGACGGCCGCGTCCAGGTGCCTTTGCGCATGAGCCGCAACCTGGGCCGGCCCGAGGACATGGAGCTGAAGATCCTGGTCAAGAACGCGGTCGCCACCATGTCCTGGATGGGCCAGCACCCGTTCGCGGCGCCCCTCGTCGACGTGCCCGTCTCGCACTTCACCTGGACCTTCTTCGCCCCGGTCAACCACGTCTTGTACAAATTCACCGGAACGATCAACCCGCCGGACGCCCTGCGCGACCCCTTCCTGTTCCGCGGCTTCCTGACCCTGTATGACCTGGCGGCGGCCATTCTGCTCGACCCGCACGCCTTCTCTCTGGTTCTCTTCGCCCTGTTCGTGGCCCTGCTGGTGATCTCGCGCGAATGGCTGTGGTGGCTGATGACCGGGGCCTGGAACACGGTCGTGGCGATGGTCACCTTCGTCTTCACCGGGAAGGGCTTCCGGCTGGCCGAGCTGATGATCGTGGTGATGATCCTGGGCATCCTCGGGGCGATGGCCATCCCGAACTTCCGCAAAGCGCGCGAGCAGGCCCGGGGCAAGGCCTGCTACGCCAACCAGCGCATATTGCAGGGGGCGGTCGAGATGTTCAACATGGACCACACCCCGGGCATGACCACGCTCGACATCCCCGCCCTGCGCCGGGGGCAGTATCTCAAGAGCGAGATCGTCTCCCCCATGCCGGAATGCCGCTACGAAACCTGCGGCGACCTCACCGGGTCGGGGTTCGTCTACTGCCGCAACTGCGGGGGGGTGGACCATACCCTTGACGAGATCCGGGTCCTGGCCGGCATGTC
>CAZKPI010000617.1:0-3495 GCA_964554555.1 uncultured bacterium | reverse complement strand
TCAGCCCGGGCAGGTCGAGCGGATCCCAGGGCCGCGGCTCGTCAACGGGGGACAGCGGCACCGCCCAGGCGGCCAGGCGGTCCAGCCGGCGCCGGACCAGATCGACGGTCACCGACCCACTGCGGGCCAGCAGGGCCCCCAGGCGGTCGGCATACCAGGCGCGGTCAGCGGCGCTCAGAGGCAGGTCGGGCAGGGCCAGAAGCCGGTCGAAGGCCCGCGCGGCCGCCTCGGGCCCCAGCCGGAGATCGTGCCGGCGGGCCAGGGCCAGCGCCACGCGCAGGCTGTCCTCCCCCGACCTGGCCAGGGCGCTTTCCAGCAGATCGGCCGGGGGGTGGCGGCTCCCCAGGTCGAGGGCCAGGAGGGCGGCCCAGAGACCCACCAGGACAACCCATTGTCCCGCTGTCTTCATCTGCCGTTGCCGGTCAATCGACGAACCGCCGCGACCACACTTTCCCCCGGTCGTCGAACAGGATGGTCTCCTGATGCCGGAAGAGAAAGACGGGGACCTGGTAGGACAGCCGGCTGATCCAGCCGGTCGGTCCCGTGGCGAGGTCAGGCCACGGGGCCTTCGGGTCGACGGGGCGGGGAAGGGAGGGGGCCGCGTTCGCGCCTGGGGCATACGCCAGCCCGACGGGGTCGTCGCGGCGGGCGAGGATCCGGCTGAGGCAGGACATGGCCGGAGGGATGACCCGAAAGCGCTGAAGGGAGGCCCCCTGGGCCAGACCCGCCCACCACCAGTGGTCGCCGTCGATCACGGTGGCCTCGGCGAGGGTTTGTCGGGTGTGATCGCTCCAGCCTCTGGCCAGATAGGAAGGGACGGGAATCTGGATGCAGATCCCGGCCAGGAGGACCAGGACCAGCGAACGCTGGATGAACTCCGCCCGGGAGAGCCGGCCCGAGATTTCGGGGAGCGGTCGGGCGGCGGTCCGGCCCAGCAGGTCTCCCAGAGTCCGGCCGGTGGAATTGAGGAAGACGATGTCGAGGACGCCGATGCCGACCAGGCCGACGACCGCCTGCAGGGTCGTCTCCCAGGCGGGGTCGGTCATCAGCGCGTCGCTCGGCCCCGGGCCGAAGGTGGGGTCGATCCACCGGCGGTACGGATGGAAGAGGTAGAGGAGGGCCAGGGGCAACAGCCAGGGCACCTGCCGGATGGCCGATTGGAAGGGGGAAATGGCCGTTCCCGGGAGCGCCTCTCCATCCGGGGCGGCCGGCAGGAGGGTGTGCCCGAACAGCTGGCGAAGGTGGCGCAGGCCTGGCAGTACGTCCTTCACCAGGATGAACAGGGCGAAACTGGCCCAGAATCCCGGGTTGGTTCCTCCCGACCAGGGCGAATACCCGGGGGAGCGGGCGGCCAGGTCAGCAAAAGGCCGGCCGGCCAAGGCCGCCAGGATGAGGCAGACCATTCCCTGACTGCACACCGCCCAGAACCGCCAGAACGGAGGAACCTCGGCGAGGTTGTCCGGAGCGATGGGGGCCGTCGCCGGCGGGGCCGGGGGGGTGGTCGCGGACGGATCGCAGGCGGCGGATTCGATGGCCATGGGGCGTTCTCGACCTCTCCGAAGGGCGGTTCTCGGGAGAGCATACCCGGTTCCCCGGAGGAAGGCAACCCGACGGCCAGCGGTCATCCCTCCCTTTCCCGATTTCCCGGCGCGAATCCTGTCAAGGATTGTTCGCGCGGTGCCGATGGGTTTCAAAGACGAAATAACCCGCGGAGGCACTATGATCCCTCTTCCCGTTGCCCGGCCGGCTTCCGGTGGCGCGACCGCTCTCCGGGTCGGCCAGATCGAGACCGCCCACGGCCCGGTTCCCAAGCTGTTCGATGAATTCTGGACCGCCAAACAGCGCCAGATGCATTCCCTGCACTACGCCCTGTCCTACCGGGCTTCCTTCAAACCGGAACTGCCGGACTTTTTCATCCGCCAGTTCTCCCGGCCGGGTGAGGTCGTCGCCGACCCCTTCGGGGGGCGCGGCACCACCGTCCTGCAGGCCGCCCTCCTGGGCCGCCGGGGCATCAGCAACGACGTGAATCCGCTGTCCGAGCGCATCACCTACCCCAAAGTCCATCCGGTCGCCCTGGAGGACATCGAAGCCCGCCTCGCGCGCATCCCGCTCGACCAGCCCCGCGATCTGAGCCGGGAAGAGGATATGAGCATGTTCTACCATCCGGACACCTACCGGGAGATTCTCAACCTGCGCGACTACCTGCGGACCCATCGCGACGACGTCGACCGGTTCATCGAGATGATCGCCATCTCCCGCCTGCACGGCCATTCCCCCGGGTTCTTCTCAGCCTATTCCTTCCCCCAGATCTCCATCCCGAAGGGCAACCAGATCAAGATCAACCAGACCCGCGGGGTCGAACCCGACTATCGCGAGATCAAGTCCCGTATCCTGAAAAAGGCCCGCACCACCCTCAAGGACGGCCGGCTCGAGGAGATCATCGCCGGCGGCCGGAACGTCCGCCTGACGGTGGGCGACTCCCGCGACCTGCGCGACTGGCCCGACGGCAGTGTCAACCTTGTGGTGACCTCGCCCCCCTTCCTCAACCAGGTCGATTACGTCCTCGACACCTGGATCGAGACCTGGTTCTGCGGCATCGACACCCGTTCCATCGAGGAGAAGGTCGTGCAGACCCCCGATCTCGAGGAATGGATGCAGTTCATCTCCGACACGCTGTCCGAACTCCATCGGACGCTGGTCCCGGGCGGAAAGGTGGCCATGGAGGTCGGGGAGATCCGGTACCAGGGTGAACTGCTCAACCTGGACGAGACGGTGGTCAGTCTGACCACCAGCAAACTCTACAACCTCGGCCAGTTCAAGGTTCTCGGGGTGTATGTCCAGAGCCAGGAGTTCACCAAGCTCTCCAATTGTTTCCGGGTCAAGAACAACGTCCTCGGGACGAACTCCAATCGGATCGTCCTGATGGAAAAAATCTAGGAGGCGACCATGCGGATCACCCCTCTCGACATCTATCAACGGGAGTTCTCGCGAAAGAAGCTCGGCGGCCTTGACGATACCGAGGTCTACGACTTCCTGAAAAAGGTCGGCCGCGAATACGAGGCGGTCTACGCCGAGTGCAAGAACCTGAAGGATCAAAACCAGCGCCTGACCAACCAGATGAAGGACTATCTGGAACTGGAGAAGACCCTCAAGCAGACGCTGATTTCGGCCCAGAAAGCCTCGGCCGACACCAAGAACAATGCCGAGAAGGAAGCCGAACTGATCGTCAAGGAGGCGGAAATCCAGGCCGAACGCATCATGGACGAGGCCCGCACCGAATCCGAGATCATCGGCAAGGAAATCCGCGAACTGAAACGCCAGAAGCGCATGCTCAAGGTCGAACTGCGTACCGTCCTCGAATCGTATCTCTCCATGCTCAACGAGGAACCGCCCGCCATGGCCGCCCGGGTAACCGGCCTGGCCGCCCCCGCCCCGGCCGTGACGGCGGCCTCCCCGGCCCCCCCCGCCCCGGCCGCCGCCCCCGCCCCCCCGGCC
>CAZKPI010000616.1:0-3506 GCA_964554555.1 uncultured bacterium | reverse complement strand
CCCAGAGTCCTGAGCAGACGGCGGCTGAAGAGCGAGTAGAGGACCGGCATCAACACCATCGTCATGAAGGTCGAAATGACGAGACCCCCGATGACGCTGAGCGAGAGGGGAACCCAGACCTCCGACCCCTCGCCGGTCGACCAGGCCATGGGGGCCATGCCCAGGATGGTGGTGAGGGTGGTCGAGAGCACGGGCCGCAGGCGGCTCTGGCCGGCGGTGAGCAGGGCCTCCCGCAGTTCCATCCGCCGCCGCAGAAGGATGTTGATGTAGCTGATCAGCACGATACCGTTGTTGACCACGATGCCGATCAGGATGATGAATCCCAGCAGAGACACGATCGAGATGCGATAGCCGGTCAGGGCGAGGATCTGGACGGCTCCGGTGAAGCCGAAGGGAACGCTCAGGAAGATGATGAACGGAGCCAGCAGGGACTCGAACTGGGACGCCATGACCATGTAGACCAGCATCATGCCCAGCGCCGCCGCCTCGATCATCAGGAAGAAGGACTTCCGCCGCTCCTCCTCGTTCCCGGCAAACCGCCAGGAGAACCCGGGCGGCAGGGGGATCGACCGGATGACCGCCGCCGCATCGTTGGCCACCTCGCCCGAGCCGCGGCCGTAGACCTGGCCGGTGATCTGGATGAACCGTTCCTGCTCGTTGCGGGTGATGCGCGTGGGACCGAACGCCTGCCTCACCTGGGCGACGTTCTCCAGCCGCACCGTCTGCCCGGTCGGGCTTTGCAGAGGCACCTGGCCGAGGTCGTCGAACCTCAGCCGGTCCTGTTCCCGCAGACGCACCTCGATGTCGTATTCCTCGCCCTCCTCCCGGTATTTCACCGTGTCGTCGCCGCTGAAGCAGAGTTCCACCGTCTTGCCGACATCGGTCACGTTCAGACCAAGGCTCGAGGCCTTCTCACGGTCCACCAGCACCTGCAGTTCGGGCTGGGCCAGCTGTTGGCTGATCTCCAGGTCCTTCAGCCCCTGCACCGCCCCCAGGGCCTTCACCAGGTCCTGGGCGTAGGCCATGCCCATCGTCAGGTCATGCCCGTAGATGTTGAGGGTGAAGGCGGCCCCGCCGGCCCCCATCATGTTGGCCAGCGGATCCCCGGCGTCGAACCGGATGACCGCTCCGGGAATCTTCGCCAGCTCGGGCCGCAGATCCTCGATGATCTGCTTGACCCCGCGCGTCCGCTGTTCCTTGCGGACGAGCCGCAACTCGACCTGGCCGGTGTGGGAGGCCTCCTTGGAACCGGAGATGGCCGCGTAGATGGCATCACTGCTCCGCCCCGAGCGCACGACGACGGCGAGCAGTTCGGGAACCTTCTCCCGGACAATGGCCGCGATCCGGTTCCCGACCTCCCCGGAGATCTCGTGCCGCGTCCCCGTCTGCATCTCGTAGCGGATGACCATCCGCCCCTGGTCCTGTTCGGGAATGAACTCGGTTCCGACCATCCGCATCAGCCCGAGCGACATCACCAGGACGGCCGCCAGGGTGGCCGCCACCAGGAACCGGTGATCGAGCGCCCAATCCAGAAACCGGCGGTAGAGGCCTTCCAGGGCCTCGAGCACCCTCACGCGCGGGGCGGGACGGTCGGCCCGGGCCGGCTTCAGCAGAAACGAGCACATCATGGGGGTCAGCATCAGGGCCGAGACCAGCGAGGCCAGCAGGGCCATGACCACGATGGTGGCGAGCTGGCCGAAGATGATCTGGGTGATGCCCCCGGTGAAGATGATGGGCAGGAAGATGACGACGGTGGTCAGGGTCGAGGCCATGACCGAGGTTCCCATCTCGACCGAGCCCCAGATGGCGCTTTCGCGGGCCGACACCCGGCGGTCGAGGTAGCGCTTGATGTTGTCCATGATCACGATGGCGTTGTCGACCACCATGCCGATGGCGATGGCCAGGCTCGACAGCGTGATCTGGTTGATGGTGTAGCCCGCCAGGTACATCAGCAGGAAGGTGATGATCAGCGAGGTCGGGATGGTGGTGCAGACGATCAGGCTGGCCCGCAGGTCGCGCAGGAAGAAGAAGATGACCAGGAACACGATGACGCCGCCCACCAGGACGGTGCGGGTGAGGTTCCGGATCGTGTTGCGGATGAATTCCGAGGTGTCGAAGAAGACCTGCAGTTTCACGTCGGCCGGCAGTTGGGCCTGGATGGCCGGAAGCCCCTCCAGCACCGCCTTCGACACGGCGACCGTGTTGGCCCCGGACTGCTTCTGGACGATGACGCCAATGGCCCGCTTGCCGTTCATCACGAAATCGCCGACCTTCTCGAGAAAGCCGTCCCTGATCTCGGCCACGTCGCGCAGACGCACAATGCCCGGTGTTTTGGCGACCACCACCGCCCCGATGTCGTCGATCTTTTTGAACTCCTCGGGCGTCCGGATCAGATATTCAAAGGTGCCGCTCCGCAGGTGGCCGCCCGGATTGTCGAGGTTCTGGCTGGACAGGGTGGTGACGATCTGCCGCCCGGTCAGACCCGTGGCCTGCATCCGCTCGCGGTTCAGCTGGACAAGAATGCCGCGGGTGTCGCCGCCCCGGGCCATGGCCGTCGCCACGCCGGGGATGCGTTTGAGCTGTTCGATGACCCGCTTGTCGACGATGCGGGCGAGCTTGTCCCAGCTTTCCTCGGCCGTCACTCCGAGGACGACGACGGGGATCATCGAGGTGTTGAACTTGAAGATCATCGGCTTCTCGGCCTTGTCGGGAAGGCGCTTGCTGACCAGATCGAGCTTGTCGCGCACGTCGTTCGTCGCCTCGGCCAGATCGATGCCCCAGTTGAACTTGACGGTCACCACCGACACCCCTTCGAAGGAGGTGGAGGTGACCTCATCAACGTTCTGCACCGTCGAGACGGTCTCCTCGATCGGTTCGGTGATGCGCGACTCCACCTCCTGGGGACCGGCCCCGGAATAGGAGGTGATGATGGTGATGGCGGGGATCTCGAAATCCGGCATCAGGTCGATGCCCACCTGGGTCCAGGCGAACCCGCCCAGGACGACGATGGCCAGGAAGATCATCGAGGTGGTGACCGGCCACTTCACCCCGAACACAGACAGGTTCATGGCTGGCCGTCCTGCTGGATGATCGCCTTGACCGGCGCCCCGACCCGGATGAATTCCAGCCCCTGCGTGATGATGGTGTCGCCCGGCCGCAGACCTTCGAGGATCTCGACCCGGTCCTCCTCGACGATGCCGGTGCGGACCTTCACCTTTTCCGCGATTCCCTCGGGGGTGACCCGGATGGCGGCCCGGTCGCCGTTGTGCGCGAGCAGGGCATCCCGCGGGACGACCACCGCCCCCGTGGCGGTCTCCAGGTACAGCCGGATGTTGGCGAACATGCCGGAACGCAGTTTCCGTTCGGGGTTGTCGATGATCACCTCGAACTGCCCGGTGCGGGTCTTGGGGTCGATGGCGGGATAAATCTTCGACACCGTGCCGGTGAACTCACCGGCAATGCTGTCGGTGCGGACCCGGGCCTCGGTGCGCGCGGGCTGGAGCAGA
>CAZKPI010000615.1:0-3516 GCA_964554555.1 uncultured bacterium | reverse complement strand
GACAGCCAGGCCACCTCGTATTCGTCGCCCACGGCAATGGTGGCGGGAAAGGAGACCGACCCGTCGCGGGCGGGCAGGAACTCCTGGGGCCCGGCCAGCCGGCGCAGGACGGGCGGGTAGGCCAGGATGCCGTCGCAGTTCTGGAAGAAACGCAGGAGGCAGGTTCGTTCCGCCAACCCCATCCAAAGAGGATCGGGGTCGAGGGCGAAATCGGGGGCATCGCGGCCGAACTGGTTCGTCCGGACCGACCGCATGGCGTCGGGGGTGAAGACCTCCATGGTCCGCTGGCGGAAGTGCATGGGGTCGGGAGGAAGGGGCTCGTCCGCCTCGCAGGTGAACAGCAGGGTTTGGAGGAACTCCTCCTGGGTGCGGATCTCCCGCAGGTGTGAGGCGTCCTCGAACCGGAGGGTATCGGAGACGGGGACGATCGGCAGACGGGGGCGGGCCGGGTCGTCACTCGCGGCCGGGGCAGGGATCAGGCCCAGCCGGGCAAAAATGCGGTCGAACCCGTACCAGGCGAGCGAGGCGAGGTAGAAGGATCCGGCAATGATCAGGGCCATCAGCCAGAGAACGGTGACCCCGGCCTGTTGCTCCCGGCTCTCCTCGGGCGGCAGGAGATCGACGGAATCGTCGCTCATGCGTTTCCCTCCCGCCGGGCAGTTTCACGGATGGCGGAGGCCCGGATGGGGACGAGCCGGATGGGAACGCCCAGTTCCCCCATGCGGGCGACGAACACCTGCTTGTCGAGCCGCTCGCTCTGCTGTTGCTCGCTGAACCGCACCATGTCGGCGTCGTCGAGCACCCAGACGGCGACCTTGGCGTTGCGGGAGCGGGCCACGAACAGCCATGCGATCACCGGTTCCAGCGGGATGTCGAGGGTGTGGCTCAGCACCAGGAACACCGTCGACGGTCCGACGCGCGCGGCGGCCACCTCGAGCAGGCCGGCCAGGTCGACGCGGCGACTGCCCTCGAGGCCGGCGAAGAACTCGCGCACGAAGGTGTGGTGGCCGGCCGCCGGGGGAATGCGGATCTCGCGCGGCTCGTCATCGACCGGCAACAGCAGGCGCACGGTGAGGCCGCGTGCCTGGAACACGTGCAGGAACCCCGAGGCCAGGCGCAGGATGCGCTTGAGCGTGTTGCCGAACCCGAACCCCTTGACCTGAGCGAGGCTGGTGTTGATGACCATCACCACGTCGGGGCGGGCGTCGAGCTCGAATGTCTTCAGCACCGGCCGGCCGATCTGGGCGGTCTTGGCCCAGCACAGGGCGCGGATGTCGTCGCCGAAGGCGTATTCCTTGATGCCGTAGAACTCGAGGCTGGAGCCGGTGCGGGTCGACCGGCTGTCGCCGAGCGGGGTCAGGGCGTTTTCCTTGTCAAGGTCGATGCCGCTGGGGGGCGGGGAATGGAGGAGCACCTTGAGCGGGGTGCGCAGGGGCAGTTCGACCTCGCGGGTGAACAGGTCGAGGGGGTCGCTCACCACCAGGCGCAGGGGGCCGATCGAGAAGTCGCCGAACCCGCGGCTGGCCTCGACCACGTAGCGCAGGCGGAGCCGGCCGGCGCGGTCGGCCATCGACGGGTAGACGAGGATCTCGGGCCCCTGCAGGATGTCGGAAGCGTCGAACCCGTCGCGGGCGAGGACGCGGGCGAAGGGCAGAAGACCGTGGTATTCGAGGTCGAGCTCGACCTCGAGCCGTTCCCCTTCGAGGCAGAGGGGGGGCAGACGCCGGTCGACGAGGCGGAACCCGTCGCGGACGGCGGTGACGTAGGCCCAGGCGACCCCCCACAGGGCGAGGGGCAGGTAGACCAGGAACAGGGCCTCGGGGTGGAAGTCCTGCCAGGAGGCGCGGCCATGGGGAAGGAACAGGAGGATGCCGCCGAACAGCATGTACCAGAGCAGGCCGCGCAGGGTGGTCGGCAGGGCGGGCGCGCCCGTCTCGCTGGTGCGGCCATAGAACAGCCCCATTCCCCTGCCCTCCCCTTCCCTTTCCCTGGGATGCCCCGACCGGCCTGCCGCCCGTCCCCTTCCCGGCCCCGCGCCCGCTCAGGACCGGACCGTCGGCACGGCCACGCGGCCAAGGACGGTGCCGACGATGTCCTCGGGCCGCACCTTCTTGATCAGGGCGCCCGGTTTGAGCACCAGCCGGTGGGCCAGGACGCGCGGCGCCAGGAACTTCACGTCGTCGGGGACGACGTAGTCGCGGCCCTCGAGGGCGGCATAAGCCATGCCGGCGCGCATCAGGGCGATCGAGGCGCGCGGGCTGGGGCCGAGGGCGAGATCACCGTGCTCGCGCAGGGCCTGCACGATCCCGAGCAGGTAGGTCATGACCTCGGGGCCCACGGTCACCCGGCGCCGCACCCAGGTCTGCAGGGCGGCGAACTCGCGCAGGGAGACAACCGGGCGGATGTCGGCGATCGGGGAGCCATGCACATGGCTTTCCAGCATGGTGCGCTCGCCGGCCGGGCCGGGGTAGCCCATCGTCAGCTTCATCAGGAAGCGGTCGAGCTGGGCCTCGGGCAGGGGGAAGGTGCCGTGCTGTTCGATCGGGTTCTGGGTGGCAAGCACGAAGAAGACGCGGGCCATCGGGTAGGCGGCGCCGTCGAGCGAGACCTGCCGTTCCTCCATGACCTCGAGCAGGCTCGACTGGGTGCGGGGGGTGGCGCGGTTGACCTCGTCGGCCAAAAAGACGTTGGTGAAGATGGGGCCGCGCTTGAAGGTGAACTCCGAAGATTGCGGGTTGAACACCATCGTGCCGGTGACGTCCATCGGCAGAAGGTCAGGGGTGAACTGGACGCGCTTGCAGACGCAGTCGATCGAAGTGGCCAGCGCGCGCGCCAGCATCGTCTTGCCGGTGCCGGGCACGTCCTCGAGCAGGACGTGGCTGTTCGCCATGACGGCGGTCAGGATCAGCCGCACCACGTCGATCTTGCCGACGATGACCTTCTCGACGTTGGCGATGATCCGCCCGATGATCCCGGCCGGACTGATGGCGGCGGGGTCGAGGTCCCCCTGGTCCTCGCCGTCCTGCGCCACCGACCCCACCTTGGTGCGGCAGTGCTCCTGCAGGGCCTGCATGGCGCGGCGGTACTGGTCGTCGCCCAGGCCGAGGACCTCCTTCAGGGCAAACAGCAGTTCCTCTTCCTGCCGCGTCAGGACCCGGTCGGCGGCGGCCGCCTCGCAGGCGGCGGTGAAGACGGCGGCGGCGTCGAACCCGTCGACCGGCCCGGCGGTCGGCGCTTCGACGGCACAGGCCTTGACCTGCGCCTCGATCTCCTCGCGGGGCACGTCCAGCGCCAGGGCGAGGGCGCGGATCTTCTGCTTGTCCTCGGCGTCGAGCCGGCGGTCGCGCAGGGCCTCGGCCACCACCAGGCGCATCAACTGGTTCTTGTCGAGTTCGGTCATCGGTCGGGTTCCTTTGCGGGATCGGGGTTCGGGTTCATTCCTCGTGCCAGCCGCGGATGGTGAGGATCACGCGGTCGAGCCGGCCGGGGCCGGGGTCGAACCAGGCGAACGCCACC
>CAZKPI010000614.1:1084-3522 GCA_964554555.1 uncultured bacterium | reverse complement strand
CGTTTCCGTTCGCCATCGGCGACATCCTGCCGGCGGCCGCCTGGGAGGCCGGCTCCGCGAACCCATCGGACTCCCGACTCCGGGCGACGCTCCGGACGGCCTTTCCCGCCGGATCGGTCGGCAACCCGCCGGCCGGTTCCGGATGTGGACCAGCCGCCGGCTGGCGGCGGCCGGCGGGCACGGGACGACGGGAGGCCGAGGTCTTCGCCGCGGCCGTGGTCTGCTTCGGGTCGCTGGGCATGCCCTTTCGGGTGGTCATCGGAGGTTCCTCCTGCGGGCCCGCAGGGCGGCCCGGGCTTCGTCGGCGTCCAGGCAGTTCAACAGGGACTCGCGGGTCAGGCCGCCCTTGCGGGCCAGGCCGACCCCGTACCGCACGTGGGCCAGGCCGGCCGGTTCGTGCGCGTCCGGCCCGATGACGAACCGCAGGCCCGACTCACGCCACGCCCGGATCCGCCGCCAGTCGAGGTCGAGCCGGTGGGGGTTGGCGTTGATCTCGACCGCCACCCCAAGCCGGACACAGGCCCCGAGCACCGCCTCGAGGTCGATGCCGAAGCCTTCCCGCTCCAGCAAAAGGCGGCCGGTGGGATGCCCCAGCACCGCCGTGAACGGGTTCTCGAGCGCGGCCAGCACCCGTTTCGTCATCTCGGCCGCGGGCATCGACGTCTGGGAGTGCACCGAGGCCACGACGAAATCGAACCCCTCGAGCACCTCGCGCGGGTAGTCGAGACCCCCGTCGGCCAGGATGTCCGACTCGATGCCCTTCAGCACCTGGAACGTTCGGGACCGGCGGTTGAGATCGTCGATGACCGCCCACTGCTCGCGCACGCGGTCGATCTCGAGACCGTGGGCGTAATGGGCCGACCGCGAATGGTCCGACAGGCCGAACCACGACCAGCCCAGCTTCTTCGCCGCCGCCGCCATCTCCGCCACCGTCGCCCGCCCGTCCGAGAAGGTGGAGTGGGCGTGCCGGGCACCCCGCAGGTCGGCTGCCCCGACCAGGCCCGGCACTCCCCCCGCCCGGGCGAGGTCAATCTCGTCCAGCCCCTCGCGCAGTTCGGGGGGAATGAACGGCAGGCCCAGGGCTTGGTAGACCTCCTCCTCGGCGGCCATCGGCGCCGCTTTTCCGTCTTTGTACAAACCGTATTCGTTCAGCTTGCCGCCCTGGTCCTGGGCCAGGCCCCGCACCTGCGTGTTGTGCTCCTTCGAGCCGGTGAAATAGCACAGCGCCGGCCCGAACGAGTCGGGCGGCACCACCCGCAGGTCGACCTGGAGCCCGCTGGCGAGCACCATCGCCGACTTGGTCTCGCCCTCGGCCAGCACCCGCGCCTTCCCCGGCCAGGCCAAAAAGGCGGCCATCACCGCCGCCGGTCCGTCGCTCGCCGCCAGCAGGTCGATGTCCTTCACCACTTCCTTGCGCCGCCGCAGACTGCCGGCCACTTCGAGGGGGAGGTCCGGGCCCAGCCGCTCCCGCAGGAAGCCCACCAGGCGCGCCGCCTCGGCCTCGGCCTCGGCATACAAAAACTGCCCCTGGAACGTCTTCAACAACTGGATGCCCTGCAGGATGTTGGCCTGGCTTTTTTCCCCGAACCCCTTCACCCCGGCCAGCCGGCCCTGCCGGCAGGACTGCTCCAGCTCCTCCAGGGAGGTGATCTTCAGCTCTTCGAAGAGGTGCTTGACCTTCTTCGGCCCCAGCCCCTGCACCCGCAACAGGTCGAACACCCCGGGCGGGAAGGACGCCCTTCGCCTGTCGACCTCGGCCACCCCCCCGGTCCGCCGGAACTCATCGACCTTCTCCAGCAGGCCTTTGCCGAACCCCTTGGGCGGGTCAGCCTGAATCGCTTCCAGGGACAGCGGGCTCGTTTCGAGAAACCGCACCGCCCCCTCGTAGGCCCTGATCTTGAACGGGTTCTCCCCGCTCAGCTCGAGCAGGGTCGCCAACTCCCGCAACAGGTCCGCCAGCCGTTCACGCTCTTCCATAGGTGAGCCGATTATACCAGATCCCCCGGCCCCGGCCCATTCACGCCCAGGGAGACACTTTGGGGCTCCAGACGCTTGTTTCCTGCTTTCCCAACCTCACTCATCGAGAGGCCATTTCCGGATTCCGCTGGATCTGATCACGGGATCCGCGGCCATCCGCGTTCATCCGCGGCTGTTCCTCCTTGCCCTTCTCCACGCCGGTCCCGAAAGCGAGGGGAACACCTCGGGTGGGAAGGTGGTCATGACCCCCTGAATGACGGCCGGTTGCATTCGGCGGCGGGGATGGGGGAAAATGAGGCGGCCTCCTCGAGGTCACACCCGGTTGAAAGGAGTCGTTCCATGAAGGTTTGGTCCAAGGCTCTCCTGGTCGCCGCTCTCGCGTTGTCCCTGATGGGGGCCGCCCACGCTGGAAGCTTCAGCCGGCAGGACGCCGCCCTCTACCTCGACGGGCAGGTCCTGAT
>CAZKPI010000614.1:0-1074 GCA_964554555.1 uncultured bacterium | reverse complement strand
GTTTGATCAACTGCTTCTGGGCTGGACGACCACCGAATCCGCCATCGACCACCTCCGCTACCAGATCACCTGCCTGAAGGGAAACCTCGTCCTCAACAACGTCGAGTATCTCGACCGCGCCTTCGGGTCTGACCAGGATGTCGTCCGCTGGAAGCAGGCCCCTTTCAGCCTGAACCGTGACCTCTCCTTCAGGAACTTCCACATGGACCGCCACCACCCCGTTTCCTTCTGGAAACACAACAAACTCAAAATCGCCCCCTACGACCTGGACACGGCGAAGGTCCGTTTCCACTTCCGCACCCTCGGCCGCGACTACCAGGTGACCTGGACCCCCAAGACCGGCGAACTCACGTCGGTTTGGCAGTAGGGGACTGACCGGCGGCCGGCCCAGACCGAAGGACGCCCGCCCCGGCCACCCCAGCCGGTCAAGCGATGCCCCGCCCGCCGGCAGAGGAAAGGGGCGGCCATCGGCCGCCCGGCTCTTCCCAAGGGCCGGCTTTTCACCTGCCAGGGACCGCCCCACCAGCGGTCCCGGGGGCTTTTCCTCCATCCCCGCCAGGCCGGCCGCGGTTTCATGGCTGACGGACGCGAGGCGGAATGTCCGCGAGGGGAATGCCTTGGCGTTCCTCTCGCCAGAAGAAAGGGTCCAGGGCCCCCGGCCCTGGTGGGGTGAAAGGGGCAAAGCCCCTTGGCCAAGCCTTCAGGCGGATCCCAGAAAGAGGAATCAGGCGGCAGGCGGTGGTTCGGGCGGCCGGCCCGGCGCGGGGGCCGCGGCGGAAGCGGCGGAAGCGGCCGGGCCGGGAGCCGGCGATGCGCTTTTCGCTTCCTGCGCCAGGCCGGCCATCGCCTTCAGGCGGGCCAGTTCGGCGAGGCCGGCGGTTTCCAGGCCCTTTTCGTCGACGAAGACGATCGGCTGGGAGACCGCGAGGCCCAGCAGGGCGGCGGTGAGGGTGGTCATCGCCCCCGACAGCGCCCAGACGAACTCGGTGAACCCGAGCGCGGTTCCCACCGCCCACAACGCCACCCAGGACCCCGAACAGAAGGTGACCACCCACGCCAGGGTCGACAGATAGC
>CAZKPI010000613.1:0-3526 GCA_964554555.1 uncultured bacterium | reverse complement strand
CGTTCGCCTGGCCGGGGTCACGCTGGCGTCGCCGCTGGTGCTCGCCTCGGGTGTGATGGGCCTGTCGGCCTCGAGCCTCAAGCGGGTCGCCGACGCCGGGGCCGGGGCGGTCACCACGAAGTCCTGCGGCCTCGAGGAGCGACGGGGACACCCCTGCCCCGCCATCCTGCCGTTCGCCCACGGCCTGCTCAACGCCGTCGGCCTAGCCAACCCCGGGGTGGACGAGATGGCGGCCGAGATCGCGGCCTTCCAGGCCCGGTCGCCCGTTCCCCTCATCGCCTCGGTCTTCGCCAGGGACGAGGCCGGGTTCGCGGAAGCCGCCGGCCGCCTGCTGGAGCGGGTCACGCCCGCCCTGCTCGAGGTCAACGTGTCCTGCCCCAACGTCGCCTCGGAGTTCGGCCAGCCCTTCGCCGCCGACGCCGCCGCCTGCGGCCGCATCACCGCCGCCGTGAAGGCCCGGGCGGGAAACGTCCCCGTCGCCGTCAAGCTTTCCCTGCAGTGCCCCTCGCTCGCTTGCGTGGGGCGGGCCTGCCAGGAGGCGGGCGCCGACGCCCTCACCGCCATCAACTCGGTGGGTCCCGGCATGCTGATCGACGTCGACGTGCGGCGGCCCATCCTGGCCAACCGGGTGGGCGGCCTGTCGGGGGCGGCCATCCTGCCCCTCGCCGTGCGTGCCGTCTGGGACCTCTTCCAGGCGGTGACCATCCCCATCATCGGCACGGGCGGGGTCACCCGGCCCGAGGACGCCCTGCAGATGATCCTGGCGGGGGCCACGGCGGTCGGCATCGGCACCGGCATCTACACGGGGGGCCTCGGACTGTTCACCGCCGCCAACGCCTTCCTGGCCGGCCGGCTGGCCCGCGAGGGTCTGCCCTCGCTCGACGCCCTGCGGGGGACCGCCCATGGCTGACACGATGCAGACCGTGCCGATCCTCGAGGTCATCGCGCACCACGCCGGCCTCAAGAGCTTCCTCCTGCCCCCCGTGCTGGAAGCGGCGCCCGGGCAGTTCGTCACCGTCTGGCTGCCCGGTGTCGACGAGAAGCCGTTCGCCCTGTCGGGCCGCCGGAGCGAAGCCCTCGAGATCACCGTCAAGGCCGTCGGGCCGTTCACCCGCCGCCTGCTGGAGGCGCGCCCCGGCGACCGGGTCGGCCTGCGCGGCCCCTTTGGCCGCGGGTATTCCCTGACCAGCGGAGCCCTGCTGGTGGGGGGCGGCATCGGCAACGCCCCCCTGCGCTTCCTGGCCCAGCGGCTCGACGAGACGGGACGGCCGTTCACCTGGCTGGCGGGGGCCCGGCGGGCCGCCGACCTGCCGTTCCTGGACGCCCTCCGCCGCGACTCCCGGGTGCGGCTCTTCACCGACGACGGGTCGGCCGGGACCCCGGGCCCCGTCACGCTCGGGCTGTCCTCCGCCATGGGGGGCCGCCCCGCCGGGGTCATCTGCGGAGCCGGCCCCGAACCGATGCTGATGGCTCTGCGGGAGGCCGCCCGCCAGGCCGGCTGGCGGGCCGAACTCTCGTTCGAACGGTATATGAAGTGCGGGATCGGTCTGTGCGGCCAGTGCTGTCTCGACGGGTCGGGCCTGCGCCTGTGCGTCGAGGGGCCGGTCCTCGATGAGGCGGCGATGCAGGGCGTCACCGAGTGGGGTCTGCCCCATCGCGGCCCTTCCGGCCGCCGCCCCCCCGGCGGCCACCCGTCCCGCTGACCGGCGGGGTCCGGGCCCCCCGCCCCCCTTCCCCCATCCGTTCGGGTCAAGGCTTGTCTGCCCGGCTGGCCCGAGGTATCATGGGCGCAAATCGCCTGAACCGGGAGGCCGACTGATGTTCGAATTCGCCGATTTCTTCAAATCCCTCGAAGGGTTCCCCTTCCCCGAGCTGTTCGAGAAAAAGCTCAAGGGGTTCGACGATCTCGTCTTCATCTGGGACATCATCCGCCGCATCCAGGGCGGGTTCGTCGCCCAGCGCGTCAAACCGCAGATCCAGGGGTTCGTCGAGGAGGGGGCCATCCTGAAAGGCGAGGACATCTTCATCGGCCGCAACAGCCGGGTGCAGGCCGGGGCCATGATCATCGGCCCCACCATCCTGGGAAACAACGTCGAGGTTCGGCACGGCGCCTACATCCGCGGCCATGTCATCGCCGGCGACGGGGCCATCATCGGTCACGCCACCGAGGTCATCCGGTCGGTCCTCCTGCCGGGCGCCAAGGCTCCGCATTTCAATTACGTCGGCGACTCCATCCTCGGCACCAGGGTCAACCTTGGCGCCGGCACCAAACTGTCGAACCTGAAGAACGACGTCACCGAGGTCAAGGTGCACGCCGCAGGAACCACCTACAAATCGGGTCTCAAGAAATTCGGGGCGATCCTCGGGGACAACTGCATGCTCGGCTGTAACAGCGTCACCAACCCCGGCACCCTGATGGGGCCCAACTGCCGCGTGTATCCCAACGCCACCGTCAGCGGCTACCACACCGCCAACACCATCATCAAGCTGGTCCAGGAGATCAAGACCGGCCGCGTGGAATAGCCGCCCCCCGGCCTCGACCAACCGAACGAACACCGCCAGGCGGCGGTTTTCCTGCGGACGGCCTGCCCGTCATCGGGGGAAGCCGGCCAGAGGAGAGGCATCCGCCCCCCGCCCGGCGCGGCGATGGAGACAGGCCCGCCCGGGAAGCGAGCCTCAGTATTCGATGCCGGGCCTCGCTTTCACCCCGCGGTCGAAATAGTGCCGCACCTTGGTCACCCGGGAAACGAGATCGAACCCGTCGAGCCAGCCCTCGTCGCGACAGCGGCCGGTACAGACAAGTTCGACGCCGGCGGGGACATCGCGCAGGAGCCTCTGGAGGTCTTCCGGCGGCACCAGGCCCCCGGACACGCAGGTGAGAATTTCGTCGAGCACCAGGAGGTCGACCTCCCCCGCCCGGCCGAGGCGGCGGGCCAGATCGAGCGCTTCCTGCGCCTCGCGCCGGTCGTCGGGCGTCACCCCGAACCGGAAGGTGCCGTCGGGGTTCATGCGCTCGCACCCCTTGATGTGGACAGGCACGCCGAGCCGCTCGAGCACGGTCACCTCGTGGTGCCGGTAGGTGGAACACCCTTTGTCGAAGTAGATGGCGGCGGCCCGCAGGCCCGCCCCCACGGCCCGGATCAGCAGACCGAGCGCGGCGGTCGATTTCCCTTTTCCGTCTCCGATGTAGGCGTGGCGCATGATTCAGAAGTCGAGGTTGAAGGCGTCGCCGAAGGGGTCGGCCCCTGAACTGGCCGTGCTGTCGGCGGCGACGGTCCCGGTGGCGGGCGCGGCCGCCGGGGTCTGGCCGTCCGGAGGCTTGGGCTGGGTGTCAGAAGGCCGGGGCTGGGCGGTTCCCGTGGAGGGGGGTTTCACCGGCGGGCGCGCGGGTTCAACCGTCCGGGTCGGCAGTTCCACGGGTTTGGGGGCGGGCCGGGCCGCCCGGTTGATGCTGGTCACCGTGATTCTGGGCGCTTCCAGGACGATATCGTAGGCGGGCGGTTTGGGCGTCAGGTCGAACCCATAG
>CAZKPI010000612.1:0-3529 GCA_964554555.1 uncultured bacterium | reverse complement strand
CGGCCAGCCAAACGGCGTTTCCCCCACCGGCCGCCCCACCTTCGGCGTCTGCCCGGCCTGCCGCCAGGGGAACATCATCGAAGGCAGTCGCGGCTTCGGGTGCGACCGGTTCCGCGAAGGGTGCACCTACGTGGTCTGGAAGGAGTTCATGGGCAAAAAGCTGTCCGACGCCAATATCAGGACCCTGATTGCCGGCAAGCCGACGCGAGTGATGAAGGGCTTCACCACGGAAGACGGCCGCACCGTTTCGGGCAAGATCCGCATGCGGCCGGACGGCAAGGGCATCGAACTGGTGGAATGGGGGTCCGATGCCGCACCCGGGCAGGGCTCGGGGAAAGACCCCGGCCGGGGCTCAGGGGGCGAACAGCCAGCCTGAGGCGGTGATGCCCGCCGGGGTGATGTCGATCGTTTCGAGGCGGCCCGGGTAGGGCATTTCCGAGAAGTCCCACAACGGGTTGAGCCAGCCCAGAACCTGGGTGCGCAGTTCGGGGGTCATCGGCTGGGAGTTCACCTGGGCCTCGAGGATGTCGATGACCAGCTGATCGCCGGCCATGGCCAGGGTGACCGTGGCATGAAAGGGCGAAGCGCTCTGGGGAAGGAACGCGAGCGGGTTGCCCGGGATGCGGTCCAGGTTGACCAGCCCGGCGATTTCGACCAGGCCGTTCCTGAACTCCAGGCCCGCCGCCTCGAAGATCCGCCCTTTGCCGTGGGCCTTGGTGATCTCGCGGTCGATGAACTCCCGCAGGTGGCCGGCCGCCAGGTCGGCCCTGGCCCGCAGGGCGCCGACCTTCCGCAGATCGCTGAACCCGGCGTCATGGGCCTCCAGCGCCTGGCGCAGGTCGTTCGACAACCCCGTGATGCGGACCTCACCGGATTTGACGCGGAATCCCTTGACGGTTCCGTCGGTCACCGTGAAGACGGTCTCGTCGCCCTGCTCCTGATGGGGTTGCCTCATCAGCCACTGCAGGACGTCGAGCGATTCGCGCTCGAACTCCGCGATCCGGTGCGGGCTCATCGGCAAGGCCGAAGCCCCGCCGCCACCCAGAATCAGGCCGGCGGCGAGCACGAGGGCGATCCAGGACATCCGGTGGCGGGAACTGTTCATGACAACCTCCCCTCTGGGTGCAACCTCTCTTACTGTAACACATCGCCGTTGGGGACTTCCCCGCCGCCCCAGGCAGGCAGGGCGAACGCCACCTCGGCAACGCGGTCAGCGCGGGAGGAGCGCCGCTCCTTTCGTCCACCCCGCCACGGGTCACGGGCCCCTCGCCTCCTTTTTTTCTGCCTGCCGAGCGCGGAGCCTGCGGCAGGCGAGCCGCCCGCTTCGCGGCAGGCCCACCCCCTTTCGGGCGGGGTGGTTTGGCCAATCCCCATGGGCGGCGAACATGCCGATTGCGGGCGGGCCGGGATTGGGATACCCTGGACCGGCATGGATCTCGCTTCCCGCCTCATTCTCTACATCCTCATCGCCAACGTCGGCTACATGATCTTCTCCCTCTGCCGGCGCGGGGTGCGGCCGTTCGGCGGGTACATCCTCCAGCTCCTCGGACTGCTCGGGGCCATGGCGGCACTGGTGGTGCGCGGGGAAAGCGGCTTCTGGGCGGTGCTCCTGTCGCTGACCGGCGTGTTCGTGCTGGTCGGGGTCCCCCTGCTCCTGCAGAAGCAGATCGAACGGCTGATTGCGGAGCAACGGTTCTCCGAGATCGAGCCTCTGGCCCGCTGGAAGGCCATGCTGGCCTGGAGCGAACTGAACTCGCACCTCGCCGCCATCGCCCGCATCACCGCCGGCTCCCCGGAGATCGGCCCTCAGGCGGTCGAAGCCCTGAAACGCCTGCTGGGCAAGGGGACACCCTACGATGAGATGACCCGGGTCTTCCTGGCCATGGTGCTGTTCAACGCGCGCCGCTTCGAACAGCTTCTCAACGAACTGGCCGTGCCGGGCCGGCCCTACGCCGACTATCCGTTCGAGGAACTGCTCTACATTGTCCGCGGGCTTTTGGAGACCGGCCAGTATGAAGAAGCCGCCGAGGCCCAGCTGTGTCTCGAGGCGAAGGCCGCCACCGAAGGCTCCGAGGAGCTGTACGGCAATCTGCTGGTCTGCCGGCTGATTTTCTTCGCCTTCATGGGCTGGGAGGAAGACTACTTCGGCCTCCTCGACAGCGGCGAGCCGGTGGTGAAGGGGCTCCCCGAACCCCTGAAGAAATACTGGGCCGGCTTCGCCTGCTTCAATGCCGGCCAGCCGGTCAAGGGCGAGGCCCTGATGGATGAAGGACTGCAGGGCGCGGCCGGGGAACTGCCCGACCACTGGCTGAACTGGATGGCCAGCCGCCTGCAGGGCCTGCGTGAAAACCGCGAGTTCATCCAGACCGGCCTCGTTCCCCGCCTGGCCGGGATCCGCGGCCGCCGTCACCCCGACTACCACCGCCTGGTGCGCGAGACGACCGAGGCGGCCCGTCCCCCCGACCTGGTCGACCGGGCCACCACCGGCCTGATCGCCGCCATCCTGATCGTCTACGTGCTGACCGCCTGGCTGGGCGACATCCACGACATGCTCGACCTGATCGGGTTCGGCGCCAACAGCGGACTGCTGGTGAAAAAGGGCGAGTGGTTCCGGCTGTTCACCTACCAGTTCCTGCACCTGGGGGCCATCCACCTGCTCATGAACGTCATCGCCCTGCGCTTTTTTGGGCCCCCCATCGAGACCCTCCTCGGGCCGAAGGTCTTCGTGGGGTTGTACCTGTGGTCGGGGGTCTGCGGCGGACTGGCCACCGTCCAGGCCCAGGCCGGGCTGTCGGTCGGGGCCTCGGCGGCCGTGGCCGGCCTGCTCGGCACCGCCCTCGCGTTCGAGCTCCTTGGTGACCGCCGGCAGAAGGTGTTCGGCGGCCAGAGTTACCTCGCCACCCTCGTGTTCATCATCATCATCAACCTGCTGATCGGCCTCGTCGAGAAGGGCATCGACAACAGCGCCCACGTGGGCGGGTTTGCCGGCGGCCTGGTGGCGGGGATCGTCCTCGTCGTTGCCCGCCGCCGCCGCCTGTGGGTCTTCGCCGCCGAGCTGGCGGCGGTCGTTTTCGTCACCGGCCTGTTCGGCTTCTCCTCGTGGCAGTTCACCACCCTGCGGGAAACCGGCGGCTACCCGGGCCGGGAGGTCAAAGTGGCCGGTTCCACCCCCGCGTCGTGGCCGGTCAAGCTCGCCCTGCCGGAAGGCTGGAGGGTGGTCGCCGCCGGCCGCCGGGAACGGGTGCGGGCCCTGCAGGGGCCCCTCAACGAGCGCATCGATCTGGTGACGGGGGCGAGCCGCGAGCCGGTCGAGGACATCCTGAAGGAATACCTCGACGAGCGGACCAAGGCCCTGGCCGAGACCCCCGAGATCGAGTTCCGGTCGCGCCTGGGGCCGGTCGAGAAGGTCTACGGCGGACGCTCGTTCCGCGAGATCCGGTGGCGCCTGGCCCTGGAAGGCCGCAAACTGACCCAGCGCGACCTCCTCTGCTTCGAACCTGGACGCCTGCTGGTGATCCAGTGTATCCTG
>CAZKPI010000611.1:0-3533 GCA_964554555.1 uncultured bacterium | reverse complement strand
AACTTCCTGGGCATCACCCGCAACACCCTGCGGGCCAAGATCGAGAAATACGAATTGTAGAGAAGCCGGTCTCTCCGGGTCAGCGCCCGCAGGACACGGAACGCGCGTTGGCCGCCGCTGTGGGGGGCCGCTCGCTCAGTTCCCGCCGGGTTTTTCCTTGAGGTAGGCGAAGAAACTGTCGAGAATGCCGTGGGTTTTGAGGAATTCCCAGAGGTCGTTCTCGCCAGGATCGCACCGGACCAGGGCTTTGCGGGCGGCATCGTAGACGAAGAAGGGGAACAGGGACAGCGCCCGGTCGGATTTCTGGCTGATGAGCACCGGCACGTTCAGCCGGAGCTCGAAGTTCTGCAAAAGCTTCTGGTCGATCGGGGCGGGGATGTCCGGCATGAAGTCCGCCACCCGGACCGCCTCGCCATCGGAATACTTGACCGCCAGGCGGTTGGTGACGAGGGGGGCGAGGGATGTGAACAGCCCGCCCATCCCTTCGGTGGCCTGGGCCGCCAGGGCGGCCAGCTCTCCGGGCGCCTCATCCATGGCATGAAACACCCGCTGGAGGCTGGTCATCTGCTCCAGGAGCTGATCGTTGAAGTCGTTCTGGATCCGGTCGGCGAGGATGAGGGGAAAGAGGTCGCCCTGGCCGGCCGGGGGCGGAAAGGCCGGCGCCACTGTGCGCAGAAGGTTGACCACATTGGCCTTGGCCAGACCGAACTGCAGGACTTTGAAGCAGGTCCGGTCGAGGAAGGGATTGCGGGCCGCGAAGGCGAAGTAGGCCTTGATGAAGGGGTAGGCCAGCAGGTCGCCGAACCGGTGGAAGACCTCGCGGAGACGGGAAAGGTTCTGCATGGGGTCGTCCGCCGGGAAGCCCCCCTGCAGAGGCTCGGTGACAAACCGCGGGAAGGCGGCGAGATGCGTCTGGAAGACGCCTCCCTGGCGCGGCTGGGAGGCGGCGGAAGCAGGAGCGGCCCCCTTGGCCTGGAACTTCTCGACCAGGCGGGCGGCCTCCCAGTTGCCTTTCTGGGCCATCAGCAGTACCGCCCGTTTGGTGAGGGCGGCGGTCTCGGCGTCGGGGTGGGAGAACTGGCGCTCCAGGATGGGCAGGAGGTCGGCGCCGAGGAAGGAAGGCAGAAGGGAGCCGGCCAGGCGGGACATCGCCGGGTCGCCACTGCCAAACATGAAATCCAGGGCTTCCAGGAGGTTGGTCCGGCTGATGTTGCTGATCAGCTGGTAGGCCCGCATCTTGAGCTGGGGGGCAGGGTCGAGGAGGGCTTTGAGGACGAGCGGGTAGAGACAGCCGAAGATGACGCTGAGGATCCCTTCGAGGGCGTCCTGGCGGATCTCCTCGGCCGGGTGGGCCACCAGCCGCATCAAAAAGGGCAGGTTGGCGGGCGAGGGGTTCTTCTTCAGGATTTTGGCGATCAGGCCGAGAGCTTCGCGATCCTCTTCCTGGGCGCAGGTTTGCGTGACCAGTTCGGCCATCCGCGTGGAACGGTGCTCGACCAGACCGCGCAGGGCCAGGATGCGGCTTTCCGTGGTGGAGTGATGGAGCAGGGCCAGGAGCTTGTCGAGCGGCACCTGGCTGGAGGTGGCCTGGAACTCCTGGAGCTTGCGGCGGACCTTGAGGGCCAGGCTCTGCAGATCGGGTTCGGTTTCCCGGCCCAGGTACTCTTCGAGGATGTCCAGGGCTTCGATCCGGACCTCGTTGAAGATGATGGCGAGAGCCCGTTTCCGGATGCCGTTGTTGGGCTGGTGAAGCGCCTGTCTGAGCTTCTCCAGTGAAACCTGTTCGCCCTGGGCCATGGCCGCAGTCTACCCCATGCCCCAGCCGGGTGTAAAGCCAGAGATCCCTCCAGGCAGGGTTTGACGGGGTCGGTGCCGTGTGCTACCATGCGAGGACCTGGCGCCCTTCCCCATGACGGCGCCTCCCACAGTCGAAGCAGGAGTGCGACATGCCGATCTACGAATTTTTCTGTCAGGACTGCCAGAAGGCATTCGAGGTCTTGTGTTCCCTGAAGACAGATCTCTCCACCATCACCTGCGAGATGTGCGCGGGCAAACGGGTGGCCAAGAAGGTCAGCACCTTCGCCCGGGGCGGCGGCAGTAAGTCCGTCGATCTCGGCGGCGGCGGCCATGACCACTCCTCCGGCGGGTCCTGCGGGTCCTGCTCCAGCCACTCCTGCGGGTCCTGCGGTCACTGATGTGCCTGAAACCGGCCGTCGGCCGGGGCAACAAACTTCCATTCGGAAAGGAATAAAGGAGCCAAGCCTATGTCACCGATCAAAACCATCATCATGGGAGCGGCCGGTCGCGACTTCCACAATTTCAACATGGTCTACCGCGACAACCCCCAGTATGAGGTTCTGGCTTTTACCGCCACCCAGATTCCCGACATCGCCGGGCGCAAATACCCGGGCAAGCTGGCCGGGAAACTGTACCCCAAGGGCATTCCCATCGTCGCGGAGACCGACCTGCTCGACCTGATCAGAAAGCACAAGGCGGACGAGGTGGTGTTCAGCTATAGCGACGTGCCGCACGAGTACGTCATGCATCACGCCTCCCGGGTCCTGGCGGCGGGGGCCGCCTTCAAGATGCTCGGCTACCATCCCACCGCGATCAAGGCCAAGGTCCCGGTCGTGTCGGTGTGCGCCGTCCGGACCGGGTCGGGCAAATCGCAGACCACCCGCCGGGTCGTCAAACTGCTCAAAAGCCTGGGGCTGAAGGTGGTCTCCATCCGCCACCCGATGCCCTACGGCGACCTCGAGAAGCAGATCTGCCAGCGCTTCGCCGCCTACAAGGATCTCGACAAGCACGAGTGCACCATCGAGGAGCGCGAGGAATACGAACCCCATATCGACATGGGCGCCGTCATCTACTCGGGCGTCGACTATCAGGTCATCGGCCGGGAGGCCGAGAAGGAGGCCGACGTCATCGTCTGGGACGGCGGCAACAACGACCTGCCGTTCTTCCAGAGTGACCTGAAGATCGTGGTCGCCGACCCGCACCGGCCGAACCATGAGTGCACCTACCATCCCGGCGAGGCCAACATCTACGCCGCCGACGTGATCGTCATCAACAAGATCGATTCCTGCTACCCCGATGACCTGCACACCGTGCGGGAGAACATCATGCGCATGAATCCCCGCGCCCAGATCGTCGAGGCCGCCAGCCCCATCTTCGTCGACGGCGGCAGCAAGATCCGCGGCAAGCGCGTCGTGGTGGTCGAGGATGGCCCCACCTTGACCCACGGCGAGATGACCTACGGCGCCGGGGTGGTTGCCGCCAACCGCTATGGAGCCGGCGAGATCGTCGATCCCAAGGGGTATTTCGTGGGCACCATGCTCGAAACCCTCCAGAAGTATCCCAACATCGGTGACATCATCCCTGCCATGGGCTACGGCAAGAAGCAGATGGCCGACCTCGAAAAGACCGTGAACGCCGTCCCGTGCGACCTCGTGGTGTCCGCCACCCCGATCGACCTGACCCGGGTCATCAAGATCAAAAAGCCCCACCTGCGCGTCCGCTACGAACTGCAGGAG
>CAZKPI010000610.1:0-3533 GCA_964554555.1 uncultured bacterium | reverse complement strand
CGGTTCCAAGGTTTGCGTTTGCCCTGGGGGGGCGGCGGGGGGAAGATCAGAAGAGCCTGCGGCATGGATTCCAAAACCAGCCCGCTGTCGTGAACGTCCGCCAGCCGGCCCAGAGCAGAACAGGGTCAATGTCTGCCGGCAAATGGGAACAGGTTTGCCGGCAACGACCTCAAAAGATCGGCATGCCGCACTTGAGGCAGAACTTCCCCTGCGGCTCGTTCCGGGTTCCGCACATCCCGCACAGGATGCGGGTGTCCTGATCGCCAGGCCGGAAGTTCGGGGGTTGGGTTCCGGGGGCGGGTTCCCCGGCCGGTTTGGCGGAAACCCCGTCCTTCCCGGCAGGAGGGGCGGCCCCTCCCTGGCCGGCCCCGGCGAGGACCGCCTGCAGGTCGGCGTGGGGGGCCACACCCTTGACCGCCCAGACCTCCAGGTCGGTGGATCTGCCCTTCAGACGCACGGGAGGCAGGGGCTCGACCTCGAACAGATCCCGGCCTGGTTCATGCGTTGCCTTGGTGACCAGGATCTGCATGGGCTGTCCGTGGTGCGCCAGGTGGGCCGCCGCGGCGGCCGCTTCGCCGACGACCGTCCAGGTCATCTGGTCTTCGGACCCCAGGAACCCGGCGGCGACCGGCCCGGTCGCCAGGCCGATGCTCACCTCCAGGACGGGCTGTGGCGAACCCTTCCAGCCTTCCTGGAGGGTTCTCACCGCCTCGATCAGGCGGACGGCGCAGAGCATGCCCCGGATGGGGTCGTCGGCCCGGGCGGCCAGGGCCCCGAACAGGGCCGTGAACCCCCCGGCGAGGATTTTGTCGATGGTTCCCTCGAGCTGGTGGACGAGCGGGATCGCGGCCGAGAAGAACTCGTTGAGCTGGCGGGCGAGCCCAATGGGGTCCGTCTGTTCCGTCAGTTTCGTGAAACCGCGGATGTTGGCGAACAGGACGGTCACCCTGCCGCTGGCCAGCTGACGGCCTAACCCGGTCGGGTCGCGGAACAGTCCCGGGACCAGCGCGGGTGGAATGATCCTGGCCAGACTCCGCTCGAGGTCCTGGTTCTTCCTTTCCTGGTCGAGGCGGGCGGCGCGGTCCCCCGTTGCTTCGGCGCGGACCGTCGAGACCTGGAGGGAATTCCGCAAGGCCAGCCCGGCGATGTCGGCGCAGAAGGAGAGGAGGGCGAGGTCGTCCCGGGAATAATCCGGCCGGGCCATCCTCTCCACGTTCAGGATGCCGAACAACGTCTGGTCAACGAAGATTGGCGCAGCCATCAGGGTTCCCAGAACCCCCTTGCCGACGAGCCCGGCCAGCATAGGATCGGCGGCGCACTCCTTTTGGCCGAGAGCCCCGCCCTCTTCGGGGCCCGTCGTTGCCAGTCTCCTGGCAAGGTAGGCCAGCAGGCTGGACTCCTCCAGGGGGATCGTGAACGCGGGAAATTCTCTCGGCGCCATCCCCTCGGCCCGGACCGGAGTCAGGACCCCTTTCTGACGGTCGAGGAGAAGCAGTTGGACCCGGTCTGCCTCGAGCCCCTTGGCCGCGACCTCGACCGCGGCGGAAAAAATCTCCTCCCGGTCGAGGCTTCGGGCCAACTGCTTCAGCCGCAGGAGGTTGGTTGCGAACCTCAGCGACTTGCGGGAGAACTCGCTTTTGAGCTCGCGGATTTCCCGCTCCATGCGTTGTTCGGGGGTCTCCTCCGGGTTCGCGCCGCCGGCCTCTCCGAGCAGAAACCGTCGAACGGCCGCGGGGACCCGTGAAAAGAGCTCATTCCAG
The DNA here is from genome assembly GCA_964554555.1 of uncultured bacterium. GTDB lineage: Bacteria > Muiribacteriota > Ozemobacteria > Ozemobacterales > Ozemobacteraceae > Ozemobacter. Next base: position 1,773 of record CAZKPI010000610.1, on the reverse strand, counting down.
GCCATGTTTCAGCATCCTCCCTTGGGTTCGCTCTTCCTGGGGCCATGTCAGCAGTGGTCACCAAGCCGCATGGAAGCATGGGCCTGCCGCCAGGCCGCCGGATCGGTCAATATCCGCGGCGAGCCGCGGCAACACGGGATCCTCTCTTTGGTCCGATTTCCGGGGATGATTCAGGAAACCGCCCGGACCACGAAGGCCGGGGCGACCCCACGGGGACGCCCCGGCGGCGGTCCGCCCGTCGAAAGAGAAAGGCCGGCTCAGTCCAGGGTGCGGGTCGAGCCCTCGGCGAAGGTGATGCTGAAGATGCGGTTCTCCTCGACCGGCTTGAGGCTGAAGAAGACCACGTTGATGCGCGGATCGACCAGTTTGCCGCCGAGCAGGTGCTGGCGGTATTTGGCCGGGGTCGCCTCCTCAAAGGCTTTCCACAGCATGGTCTCGGACTTGCCCTTGATGGCCGCCACCGCCGTGCGGATGTTCGGGAACTTCCTGGTCACAACGGTGATGACCTCACTCTCGCCGGTCTGCGGGTCGGCCTTGCTGGAGTAGGTGAAGTTGGCCACCACGTCCTTCACGAAATCGCCCTCGTAGGGGCCGCCCGACAGGAAGGCCGTGACGTCCTTCTCGAGGCCGGCGAAGATGATGGTCACGGTGAATTTCTTGAAGAAAACGATGCCGTTGGCGACCTTGTGCTTGAACAGGATCTCACCCTTGTCCCAGCCCTTGATCAGCCGCTCGATCGTGGAAACCTCGCGGTCCAGGGCCTCTTCGCTCTTGCCTTTGACGACCACATACCCATAGGTTGCCGCATGGGCGGCGCCGGCGACGAACACGGCGAGGACCAGGGCGACGAAACACCGGAAAGCGGAACAGCGGTTCATGCCAAACTCCTTCTCGGAAATGTCGGTTTCGCCAATTGTACGGAATAATCCTCTTTCGGGCAAGCCGGGCTTGGGGAGCGGCTTTGGGAGAAGCCCCCATGAGCGGACCGGTTGACTGATTGCGGCGCGGTCAGCGGTTCTCCGGGCAGGTGCGTTTCCTTTCCGCCTGTGCGATCATGGCCGCTGACATCTGCCATCCGGAGGTTCGTCATGGCCCGGTCCAAGCCCGCGACCGCTTCCCTCTTCCTCGACGAGATGACCACCCCCCAGGTCGAACACCTGCTCGACCGGCGGGCGCCCCTGTTCTTCCCCGTGGGCACCCTGGAAGCCCACGGCCGGCACCTGCCCGTCGGCACCGACACCCTCTGCGCCAGCGGCGTCGCCCGGGAACTGGCGAAACGGTTCGGCGGGGCCGTCGCTCCGGCTCTGCCCTACGGGTTGACCAACCTTCTGGCGCAGACCGCGCCGGGCAGTTTCTTCCCCGACGACCTCTACCGCGAGTTCGTCAAAGCCGCCCTGCGCGGATTCCGGGCCCACGGGTTCGACCGCCTCGTGGTCATCAACGGCCACGGCGGCAACACCGAGGCCCTCAAGCACACCGCCCGCCTGGTCATCCGCGAATCACCGGTCGCGGTCTGCGTGGTCAACTGGTGGCTGGTGGCCGAACCCGTGGCCCGCCGGATCTACGGCGCCCGCGGCGGCCACGCCGCCGTCGAGGAGACCGCCGCCGTCATGACCCTGCGGCCCGAGCTGGTCGACGAGGGGCGGTATTCCCCGCCCACCGACGACTTTGTCCCCGAGGACAGCATCTGGTGCTACCCGACTCCGGGCGAGGTGCTGATCTACGACGGCGACCCGCGCGGCCGGCCCACCTTCGACCGGAAAAAGGCCGCCG